>NZ_CAAAFR010000056.1:40697-67380 GCF_900634745.1 Protofrankia symbiont of Coriaria ruscifolia | reverse complement strand
GCCAGGGCCAGCTCGCCGGCGGCGAGATCGGGCGTGGCCGCGGCGAGCAGACTCGCAACCACCTGCGGCAGATGGGACAGGGCAGCCATCGCCTGGTCATGCCGATCCGCGGTCGTGCGCACCGGCGTGGCGCCACAGGCATGGGCGATCGCGACCGTGGCCTCCAGCGCGGCCGGCGAGGTGTGCGGCAGCGGGCACACGACCCACGTCCGCTCGGCGAACAGGTCGGCACGGGCCGAGGCCGCGCCACCTCGCTCCCGTCCGGCGATCGGATGCGCCGGACACCACGCCGAGAGGTCACACCCCGCCTGCACGGCCTCGACGATCGGTCTGGCCTTCACGCTTGCGACGTCACTGACGGTTTCGGCGAGTCCGGCCCGCTGCAACCGCCGCAGTTCCCCCGCGACCGCGTGCGGGGGGACGGCGATCACCGCGTGCCTGACGGGTTCCCCGTGCCAGGGACGGCCGGCACCCATGACCTCGGCAACCTTCACCTGTTCGGCGTCGATGTCGGCCAGCAGGACGTCGACACCGCCGCCAGCCAATGCCAGCCCGATGCTGGTGCCGATCAGCCCGGAGCCGACGATCCCCACCCGAGGCGGTGGTGGCCGGTGTCGGGGGGATCGAGATGCGCCGGATGTGACAGCCACCGCGCCACCATAGTTCCCGGACAGGTCCTGGGTGTTTCCGCGGGTCGACCACGGTTTCTCCCGCGTTCTCCCGGGCCTTCTCCCCCTCCCTCCCCCCGCTGGGCCGGGTCGCCCAAGCCGAGGCCCGAGAACACTCCCCGCGACCCCGTTCGCGCCCGCAGGCACGTTCGCTGCCATAGCCGTGTTCGCCGCTGCAACGGCGTCCCTACAGGTCAACCGCGCGGTAGAGGGCGCCGACCTCGCCCCGCGACAGGTGCCGGGTCCGGCCCACCCGCAGCGAGCCGAGGTACACCGGACCTATCCGGGTCCGCACCAGCCGGCGCACGGGGTGGCCGACGGCGTCCATCAGGCGGCGCACCACCCGGTTGCGCCCCTCGTGCAATGTGATCTCGAGCATGACACGCGAACCGGCCGAACTGACGATCCGGACGGCGTCCACCCTCACCGGACCATCGGTGAGGTCGACACCCTGGCGCAACCGCCGGGGAACGTCCCGGCCGACCGGCCCGGCGATCTCGACCAGGTAGGTCTTGGCGACACCGAACGACGGATGCGACAGCCGGTGGGCCAGCTCCCCGTCGTTGGTCACCAGCAGCAGACCCTCGCTGTCGGCGTCCAGACGCCCGACGTGGAACAGCCCCGGGCCCGCGTCGGCGACGAGGTCCGCGACGGTCGGCCGGCCGCGGTCGTCCGACATCGCCGACAGCACTCCGACGGGCTTGTTCAACGCCAGGTGCACCAAGCCCGTCCTGGTCACAACGCGTTCACCATCGACCTCGATGATCGCGGTCTGCGGATCGACCCGCATACCCTGCGCTTCGACCACCCGGCCGTCTACCCGCACCCGACCCGCGGCGATCAGCTCCTCGCTGTGCCGGCGGGAACCGACTCCGGCCGCGGCAAGCACCTTCTGCAGGCGGACGCCCTCAGCGTTCGCGTCACCGGTTGTCATGGGCCTCCGCCCTGTCCGCGAGCCTGTCATGGGCTCTCAATGTCATCCACGTCGGCGATGCCGGGCAGCAGCGGGGCCAGCGGAGGCAACTCGTCGAGATGCCGCAGACCCATCCGTTCCAGAAAGTAGTCGGTGGTCCGGTACAGCGTGGCACCGCTGTCGGGGTCGGTACCGGCCTCCTCGACCAGCCGACGGGCGGTCAGGGTACGGATCACCCCGTCTGCGGACACACCCCGTACCGCCGAGATCCGCCCACGGCTGACCGGCTGCTGATAGGCGACGACCGCCAGGGTCTCCAGCGCCGCCTGGGACAGTTTCGGGCTCTGGCCGGCTAGGACGAAGCGCTCGACCCAGGAGGCGCACGCCTCGCTGGTGTAGAAACGCCAGCCGCCACCGATGTCACGCAGGCTGAAGCCACGGCCGTCGGCGATGTACCCCAGGGCCAGCTCGACGACGACACGTTCGATCTCGGCGGCGGGAACACCAAGGCATACCGCGATCTCGGTGATCGGGACCGGGTTCTCCGCGACCATCAGGATCGCCTCGACGAGAGCGGGCAACGGCGGTCGCGGTACGTCGCCGTCCACGCTCCGCCCACCCTCACCCGGGATGTCTGCCCCCACGGTTTCGAGATCGGCGACCGGATCCGCTTCCCCTGTCATCGCGGTCGTGATCCTCGTTTCCGGCTTCTGCCGATCTCGGCCTTGTCTGTGCTGTCAGTACTGTCGGTGCTCGCAGTACTGCCGGTGTTCCCGGTGCTGTCGGTGTCACTGCCGCCGTCAGGATCGTCGGCGCCGATGCCGGGGCTGTGCACACTGTGCACACTGTGCACGCCGGCCGCCGCACCCCGGACCGGCGTCGACTCCGCGGACCCCGAGGGCTCGGAATCGGCCACCCACCGTACTGTCA
This sequence comes from Protofrankia symbiont of Coriaria ruscifolia, assembly GCF_900634745.1. Classification (NCBI taxonomy): domain Bacteria; kingdom Bacillati; phylum Actinomycetota; class Actinomycetes; order Frankiales; family Frankiaceae; genus Protofrankia; species Protofrankia symbiont of Coriaria ruscifolia. Next base: position 64,869 of record NZ_CAAAFR010000056.1, on the reverse strand, counting down.
ATTCTCCCAGGGGAACCTCCTGGGAGAAGGCGACCCGGCCTTCCCGGAAGAGCTCGAGGAGGGCGAGGAAACGCGCGACCACCTCGATTGTCTGCCAGCAGTCCGCGCACAGCGCCTGGAACGACGCGCTACCGACCTCGCGCAACTTCTCGATCACGGCGAGCATGTGCTCGCGGATGTTGATCCTCGGCAGGTGGACGTGGTCGGTGGCGACCTGCGGAGGCGGCGGAGGTTCCCGCAACCGTGCCGCGAGCCGGGCGAGCTCGACCGGTCCGATACCGATCTGCACCTCCGGGAGAGCCTGCGCATAGCGCGGTTCCAACGGCACGGCCCGGGGGACGTGGCGGGCTTCGAGGGCCATCAGGCCCACGAACAGAACCGACGCCTCCTTGTATGCCTTGTACTGCAGCAACCGGGCGAACAGCAGGTCGCGGGCCTCCAGCAGGGCGAGGTCCTCCGCCTCATCCTCGGAGATCGCCCCTGGCAGCAGACGGGCCGCCTTGAGGTCGAGCAGGGTCGCGGCGATCACCAGGAACTCGGTGGCCTGCCCGAGGTCGAAACCGGGGCCCAACCGACGGATGTGGGCCACGAACTCGTCGGTGACCTGGGAGAGCGCAACCTCGGTGACGTCCATCTTGTGCTTGGCGATCAGGGACAGCAGCAGGTCGAACGGTCCGCTGAAGTTGGCGAGCTCGACCACGAAGGCGTTGCCGGACCCGCCACGGCCGGTCGGCGCCGCAGCTTCGGACACCGTGACTTCGGGCACCAGCGCAGTCACGATCGGTCGAGGGGATGTCCCGGTACGTGCCATAACACGACGCTACCGCCGCCGCGTCGCGAGCCGTCCCGGACCGCACGTCCGTTCGAGCGGATCCCGCCGCCCGTGGGGTGCGGGGACGGCCGGGCGGACGATCTGAACCGCACGGACAATCCGAAGCAGGCGTTCAACCGAGGGCGACGTCGATGTTGACGATCCTGCCCAGACCCCGCAGCAGCGGCAGGATGAGCTGGCCGACGACCGAGGGGAACGACACGAACAGCACCGGCAGCAGGAGGATCACCAGCAGGATGACGATGCCGACGTTGTTCTCGCGAAGTTGGTAGTGGGCCCGGTGCCAGCTCGGCGTCTGCGGGCCGAGCAGGAACAGCACCCGCCCGCCGTCCGCGGGCGGGACCGGGATGAGGCTCAGGATGAACAACGACCCGAACGTGTCCGCCATCCACAGCAGCAGCCGGGCGGGAAAACCGCCCGCGCCAGCGACCTTCAGGATGCGGTCGCCTTCGGCGAGCAGGAGCGGTTCGGAGACGAACTTGAATCCGACGATCGAGACGAAGGCGAGCAGCAGGTAGGCCAGTGGACCGGCCAGCACCGCCGCGGCCACGTGGAACCGTCGTTTGCGCCACACGTCGTTCATGGGAATCGGCTCGGTCCATCCGACACCGGCGATGAGCATCGCGACCGCGCTGAAAGGGCTGACGCGGTGTTTCAGCGACGCTGTCAGGCGCCCGCTGCGCAGCGGGCTGGGATCCCGCAGCAGCCTTGCGGCAACGGCCTGCGCGCCGTCATGAACGTAGATCCCGATGAGGAGCGCGAGAACGATCCCCAGAAGCGCCGCGGGTTCGGCCAGGTAGAACAGCACGCCTCTACAGGTTCCTTATCCCGTCCCGATCCCGTCCTGCTTCCCGAACGTCCGCATCCCGATCACCGGCCGCCCCCGCTCGCCCGGCTCCTCACCCCGCCGCGGACCGGGTCGCATGCCTGGTCATCAGCTCGCGGGCCAGCCGCCGATATCCGTCCGCACCCACGGACGTGGGCGCGTAGGTGGTGATCGGCTCACCGGCCACGGTGGTCTCCGGGAAGCGTACCGTCCGGTTGATCACCGTGTGGAAGACCTCGTCCGGGAAGCGTTCCACCACCCTCGCCAACACTTCCCGTGCGTGCAGGGTCCGCGCATCGTACATGGTGGCCAGGATGCCGGCGAGTTCCAGGCGGGAGTTCAACCGGTCACGCACCTTGTCGATGGTGTCCAGCAGCAGGGCGACGCCGCGCAGGGCGAAGTACTCGCATTCCAGCGGCACGATGACGGCGTCGGCGGCGGTCAGGGCGTTCACGGTCAGCAGACCCAGGGACGGCTGGCAGTCAATGAGGATCATGTCGTAGACCGAGCGGACCGGTGCCAGGGCACGGGCCAGGGTGTGCTCCCGGCCGACCTCCGTGACGAGCAGCATTTCCGCGGCCGACAGGTCGATGTTGCTCGGCAGCAGATCCAGGCCGTCGACCTGGGTGGGGACTATCGCCTCACCGATCTCGGAGTCGGCGCCGATCAGGAGATCGTGCACGGTGCGTTCGAGCACCATCGGATTGATACCGAGCCCGACCGACAGCGCGCCCTGCGGGTCGAAGTCGACCAACAGGGTACGGCGACCGTATTCGGCGAGCGCGGCACCGAGATTGATCGTGCTCGTCGTCTTACCGACGCCGCCTTTCTGGTTGCACATGGCGACCACCCAGGCGGTCCCGTGAGTCGACAACGGAGGTGGTACGGGAAAGACGGGCAACGGGCGTCCGGTGGGGCCGATCTCACCGGCGTTCAGGCCGGAGGGGACGTCGGCACCGTCGAGTCGGCCGTCATCGGGCAGCACTGGATCCCCGACGGTCATCCGCCCGTACGGGTGGCGCACCTGGGCCGCCATCGGCGAAGTATCGGCGGTCATGTCGAGGGACCTGCTCCCTTCTTGCGGATCCGTACGCGGAGAGCAGAAGCGGACCGTCAGGAGCGTACCGACAGTTGAGCGGGAGCATGGCGCCGGGTAGGTCGCCCCGGCCCTCCACAGCCGATGTTCCGGTCCGGCACCAGCCGGGTTCCACCGGTAGTGACAGATAGCGCTTGGTAACAGTTAGTAGTGATACCAGGACGCGTTCCCGCCGGCGAGAATTGCCGGGCCGTTGCGAACAGTGATTGGCTGAACGCGCCTGGACAGCCAAAGGAAGAGCGATCATGTTTGTTTCGCGCACCCAGCGGCCTGGGCCCCTGGGTCACTGACGGTCGACGATGACGGGAGCATGGCGATGGGTTCGGCAGCGGGTTCGGTGACTGTGCGCGGCGTGGTGTCCCTCGAGAAGGGCGCCCCCGTCGTCCTGACCGAGATAGTCGTCCCCGAGCCGGGGCCGGGGGAGGCCCGGGTACGGGTCCAGGCGTGCGGCGTCTGCCACACCGATCTGCACTACCGTGAGGGCGCCATCAACGACGGCTACCCCTTCCTCCTCGGCCACGAGGCCGCCGGGATCGTCGAGGCCGTGGGCGACGGGGTCACCTCGCCCGTGCCCGGCGACTACGTGGTGATCGCCTGGCGGGCGCCCTGCGGGACCTGCCGCTCCTGCCTGCGAGGCAGGCCGTGGTACTGCTTCGACTCCCGCAACGCCACCCAGCCGATGACGCTGGCGGCCGACGGCCGGCAACTGTCACCGGCGCTGGGCATCGGGGCCTTCGCCGAAGCGACCCTGGTGGCGGCCGGCCAGTGCGTGAAGGTCGACCCGGCGGCACGCCCGGAGGCCGCCGGGCTGATCGGCTGTGGGGTGATGGCCGGTTTCGGCGCGGCGGTCAACACCGGTGGGGTCACCCGGGGTGAGACAGTCGCCGTGTTCGGTTGCGGAGGCGTGGGGGACGCTGCCATCGCCGGGGCGGCCCTCGCGGGCGCCAGAAAGATCATCGCGGTCGACGTCGACCCACGCAAGCTGGAATGGGCACGCCGGTTCGGCGCCACCCACACCATTGACGCACGTGACCTCGACCCGGTGGAGATGATCAGGTCGCTCACCGAAGGTAACGGCGCCGATGTGGTCATCGAAGCGGTCGGCCACCCGGAGACCTACCGGCAGGCGTTTTTCGCCCGGGATCTCGCCGGGCGGCTCGTTCTCGTCGGAGTCCCCGACCCGTCGATGACCATCGAGCTCCCGATGATCGAGGTGTTCAGCCGTGGGGGCTCGCTGAAATCGTCCTGGTACGGCGACTGCCTACCCAGCCGGGACTTCCCGATCCTGATCGATCTCTACCGGGCGGGTCGGCTCGACCTCGACGGGTTCGTGACCGAGACCGTGGGCCTCGGCGACGTCGAAGAGGCCTTCACCCGGATGCGGCAGGGCGGCGTGCTGCGCAGCGTCGTTAGGCTCTGACCGGCATGTACATCCAGCCCGCGACGGGCGCGTCCGATCCGGGATAGGTCCGCCGGTGACCGGTCCGGGCGAGTCGGGGATGATCGGTCCGGACGAGTCCGGTTGATCGGTCCGGGTGACCGGTCCGATTCACCCGGACGACCATAGGACGACGGGAACGGAGAACGCGTGGCGAGACACGACGGAGTGCGAGTCGATCGGATCATCACCCGTGGTGAGTTCCTGATCGACGGCCAGAGCTTCACTGTCGACAACAACATCTGGCTGGTCGGGGACGACAGCGAGGTACTGGTCATCGACGCCGCGCACGACCCGTCGGTGATCCTAGCCGCGATCGAGGGCCGCCGGGTGTCAATGATCGTAGCGACGCACGGTCACAATGATCACATCAACGCGGCCGTGGAGCTGTCCGACCGGGTGCAGGCCCCGATCGCCTTGTGCCAGGCCGACCTCATGCTCTGGGAGGCGGTCTACCCGGGTCGCCCACCGGACCTCCAGCTCGCCGACGGCCAGCAGATCCCGATCGCGCGAGACGGCCGGCTGCATGTCATGCACACCCCTGGGCACTCCCCCGGCGGCGTGTGCCTGTACGGGGTGATCGGAGGGGAACCGGTCCTGTTCAGCGGCGACACCCTCTTCCGCGGCGGACCGGGTGCCACCGGACGGTCGTTCTCCGACTTCCCGACCCTGCTGAACTCGATCAGAAGACGTCTGCTGATACTGCCGCATGAGACGGTGGTACACACCGGCCACGGCGACGACACCACCATCGGCACCGAGGCGCTCGAATACGATCAGTGGATCCTGCGCGGCCGCTGACCGGCCGTCCGGACAGCTCGTCGACTTCCTCCGTCGTGGTCGAGTTCCTCCATCATGCTCCAAAAACCTGGTCCTGCCGGTCATGGACACGGACTTCTCTTACATGTTGTAATCGGCTCATGGATCAGGGAGCCGACCTGACGGCGCGGCTTTACGTGGACCTGGTACGCGTGTCCAGCGCCACCTGTCGCTGACACTCGACGACGGACCCGGCGACGGCGCCGAGGATTTTCCGTCCATCACGGGCAACCTTTACCACGGTCTGCGACGATTCGTTTGCAAATCTGTTCCAGGGTCGGCGGAATATGTGCCGTGGAGTCAGTCGACGTCCATCCGATGACACCCGGTCGTACGTGGCTGTTCAGTTGACCGACCATCTTCTCCATGACCCCGACGATATTTTCCGATACCTGGGATTCGAATCCGACAGCCGGGGATCCAGCAGCCGGGGAAATCGTGTCCCCCGTCGCTTCTCCACGCACCTCCGGTGAACCGTTGTTCCCCGTTCGACGCCCGTGCACGCCCAATCACCTCGAGCAACACCTCAGACAAGCTGCCAGAAACACGAGTTGTCAGGAACAGTTGAAGGGACGGACCGTGAGTACTGTTACCCACCTCGACGCACGATCGGCCGGCGATCTGGCCGTCCGACCGTTGCAACCGACCATCGGCGCGGAGATCAGCGGTGTGGACCTGCGGTATCCGCTGGCCGACGAGGTCCGCGACGAGATCAAGTCGACGATCCTGAAGTACAAGGTCGTTTTCTTCCGTGACCAGGAGCTGACCCGCGAGGAGCACGAGGCGTTCGCCCGGCGGTTCGGTCCGCTCTACCCGCATCCAAGCGCGAAGAAGAACGATGCCGGCAGGGACGACGCCGGCAAGGTCACCCCGATTCACCGGATAGCGGCGGCAGACCTCAAGGATTATGAGCGGGCCCGCGCCGCGGCGAACGTCGACGACAGCTGGGACCCCTATCACTCCGACACGAGCTGGCGGCTGGTGCCGACCTGGGGGGCCGTGTTGCGCGCGATCACCATACCCGATACCGGTGGTGACACCGTCTGGGTCGACGCCGGGCTTGCCTACGACGGGCTGTCCGACGACGTGAAAGACCGTCTCGCCGGTCTCCACGTCGCCCATGACTTCCGCGCCGCGCTGAACGGCGTGGGCCACGACTACCCGATCGTGGCACACCCGATCGTGCGGGTGCACCGCGAGACCGGCGAAAAGATTCTCTGGGTGAATTTCACCCAGCGACCCTCGATTCTCGGGCTCGACAGGTCGGAAAGCAAAGAACTACTGACGCTCGTTCTGGACCAGTACCGGAAGCCAGAACACCAGGTCCGGTTCTCCTGGCGGCCCGGATCGATCGCATTCTGGGACAATCGCGCCACCGTCCATTACGGAGTACGCAACTACGGCGACTTTCCGCGACTGCTGGAGCGGATCCTGGTCGCCGACGAGCCGCTCTACGCCGATCTGTAATCCGGTCGGCTTCCGTCACCGTCACGGGCCGCCTGATCCTTTCCGGCGGCCCGGGCGGTGATGACACATGGTGACCTGGATCAGGTGGTGCGGAGGATGCGGGCCTGATCCGGGATCACTGCTTCCGGTGCGCCGGCGGACGCCCGCCCGTCCGCCCCGTTGAACTCCGCCCACATCCGCGCATACCGGCCACCGGCCCGGAGCAGCTCGGTATGGGGGCCCTGCTCGACGACTCGACCGGCGTCCATCACCACGACCCGGTCGGCGCGGGCGGCGGTGGTGAGCCGATGCGCCACCACCAGCGTGGTCCGCCGGCGCGCGACCCGCTCGGTGGCCTCGGTGACCGCAGCCTCCGTGGCCAGGTCAAGGGATGCGGTGGCCTCGTCGAGGAGCAGGATGTCGGGATCGGCCAGTTCCGCCCGCGCGAGAGCCAGCAGTTGACGCTGCCCGGCCGACAGGCCCCGGCCGCGCTCCCCGATCGGGTGGAGGTACCCCCCGGGCAACCGTACGATCATGGCGTGCGCCCCGACGGCACGGGCGGCGGCCTCCACCTCGGCATCGCCTGCCTCCGGACGGGCGTAGGCGATGGCGTCACGCACGGTCCCGGAGAACAGGAACGGTTCCTGCGGGACCACTCCCAGCCGGTGGCGATAGCCCGCGAGATCGAACCGGGTCACGTCGGTACCGTCGACCCGCACCACGCCGCCGGTCGCGTCGTAGAAGCGCGCGACCAGTTTGACCACGGTGGACTTCCCGGCGCCCGTCTCCCCCACCATGGCGACGGTCTCCCCGGCCGCCACGTGCAGGTCCACCCCGTCCAACGCGGGGCGGTCTGCGCCGGCGTAGCGGAACCGGACATCGTCGAGCACGATCTGTCCGGCAAGTCGACCGACCGGCGCCGGATCCGGGGACGCCGGGGTGGACGTGGGTGTGCGCAGCAGGTCGGACAGGCGTCGAAGACCCACCTTCGCCTGCTGGTAGCCGTCGAACACCTGCGACAGCTGCTGGATCGGGGAGAAGAACAGGTTGATGTAGAGCAGGTAGGCGATCAGTCCGCCGGTGGTCAGCGACCCGGACGCGACCAGCCCGGCACCGGCGCCGAGGACGAGCGCGGCAGCCAGCTCCGAGCAGAACTCCATGAACGGGAAGTAGAGGGCGATCAGACGCTGCGAGCGCATCCGCGACAGCCGGTACCGTTCGGCCAGCGCGCGAAAATCGGCCTGGTTACGCTCCTGCCGGCGGAATGCCTGCACCACCCGGATGCCGGCCAGGTTCTCCTGCAACGCGGCGTTGACCGCGCTGACCCGCTCCCGTGAGTCGGTGTAGGCGGCCGAGGACTTCGCCCGGAACACCAGCGTAACGCCGACACCGACCGGAAGCATGGGGAGCACGACCAGCGCCAGGTGCGCGTTCAGCACGACCAGCGCGATCCCGATCCCGGCGAACGACGCGACGGCTACCACCGCGGTCGTCAGACCCGTCTGCAGGAACGTCGACAGGGCGTCCACGTCGGTGGTCATCCGGGTCATGATCCGGCCGGAGAGCTCACGTTCGTAGTAGTCCAGGCCGAGCCGCTGAAGCTGGGCGAAGGTCTTCACCCGCAGGACGAACAGGAGCCGCTCCCCCATCCGCCCGGTCACCCGGGCCTGGACGACCTGCGCGCCCCAGGCCGCGAGGACCACGGCCAACGCCACGGCGGAGATGGCGAACAGCACCGACCCGGCACCCGTGGACACACCCGCGTCGACGCCGTGGCGCACCAGCGCGGGCATGGCCAGGCCCGCAACCGCGTCCAGGGCGACCAGCAGCAAGCCGAAGGCGAGCAGTCCGCGTACCGCGCGTAGGAGACGGCGCAGCGAGAACGCCGGGTCGGGCGCCGCGGCGTCGGTTTCGCTCACGCGAACCGGCTCAGTCGCGGGCGGGAGCTCCTCCACCCGCGCGAGCAGCTCGGGGGTGGCCGGGGCGTCGGCGAAGGGACCCCCGCCGAACCCTGCTCCCCGGCCGCCGCGCACGGCGCCGATCGACCGCGGTCCGTCCGGGCCGGCGGCCACGCGACGGTCGGAGATCGGCCGTGGACGGGGCGTGGCCACATCGACAATCATGATCGGCTGGTCGACGCCTGACCGGTCCTGGTCGGTGCCCGTCCGCTCCTGGTCGGTGCCCACCCGGTCGAGGCTCGGTCCGGACAGCAACAACGTGTACAGCGGGCACCGGGCGGTCAGCTCCTCGTGGGTGCCGACGTCGACCAGGCGGCCGGCGTCGACAACCGCGATCCGGTCGGCCAGGTGGAGCGTGGAACGACGATGAGCGATCAGCAGGGTGGTCCGCCCCCGCATGATCTGCCGCAGGGCCGCGTGGATCTCGGCCTCGACCCGGACGTCGACCGCGGACGTCGCATCGTCCATGATCAGAACGGGTGGGTCGGTGAGCAGGGCGCGGGCCAGCGCGATCCGCTGGCGCTGCCCGCCCGACAGCGTCAGCCCCTGCTCGCCCACGACCGTGTCGTAGCCATCGGGAAGATCCCGGATGAAGCCGTCCGCCCAGGCAGCCCGCGCCGCGGCGAGGATCTCGGCGTCGCCGGCGTCCGGACGGCCGTAGGCGATGTTGGCGCGGACCGTGTCGGAGAACAGGAAGCTGTCCTCGAACACCATCCCGATCTGGGCTCGCAGCGACGCCAGGGCCAGCTCCCGGACGTCGTGGCCGTCGATGCGTACGGCACCGGAGTCGACGTCGACGTCGTAGACACGGGACAGCAACGCGGCCACCGTCGACTTGCCCGACCCGGACGCCCCGACCAGGGCGATGGTCTGACCGGGCTCGACCCGCAGGCAGAATCCGTCGAGCACCGGACGATCCCGGGTGTAGCCGAAGGTGACGTTGTCGAATTCGATCGCCCCCCGGACCCGCCCGAGACTGATCGCCCCCGGTCGTTCGGTCACGACCGGACGGGTGTCGATGACCTCGAAGACCCGGATGGCGCTGGCCCGGGCCTGCTGTCCGACCGTCAGCAGGTTCGCGAGCATGCGCGTCGGCGCGACGAGCTCACCGAGATAGGTGCTGAAGGCGAGGAAGGTACCCAGGCTGATGCTGCCGCGCAGCGCCAGCCATCCACCCAGCGCCAGCACCCCGACCTGCCCGACGGCCGGTACCGCGCCGAGGGCCGGCATGTACCGGCTGGTGATGGTCACCGCGCGCATACGCAGCGAGAACAGGGTGCGGGCGGACGCGGTGAGCCTGGTCAGCTCCCGGTCCTCCTGCCCGAATCCCTTGACCACCCGCACGCCGGCGACTGCCTCGTCCACCACCCCGGCGACCTCACCGGCCTGCTGCTGGGCCGCCCAGGTCGCCGGGAAGACGGTCAGCCGCGCCCGCAGCCCGATGAGGAGCAGCAGCGGTCCGACGGCGAGGGCGAGCAGGGTGAGCAGCGGGGAAAGCGCCATCATGATCACAATGGCGATCACGAGCAGCAGGAGGTTGCCACTCAGCCACGGCAGGTACGACAGCAGTCCCTGGATGGCGGTGACGTCCGAGATGGACCGGCTGACGATCTGGCCGGTCCGCATCGCGTCCTGGCGGACGCCGTCGAAACGCGCGAGTGCGGCGAACACCGCGTCCCGCAGGTCGTACTGGACGTCCAGGGCGAGACGTCCGCCGACAAAGCGGCGGACGAAGCTCGCGGCGAAGCGCAACGCTCCGGCGGCGAGCAGCGCGACCACATAGGGCGCGAGCGGATGCCGGTGATCGACCACGACGTTGTCGACCACCCCGCGTTCGATCAGTGGAGTGATCGCGGCAAGCACGGTTGCGAACACCGCCGCGCCGAAGGCCAGGGCGACGTTGCGCCGGTACCGGAGGACATGCCCCGCCAGCCGGCGCAGCCAGCGTTGCTGGGACGCCGGCTGGCGGGCTGACCGTGGCCACGGCCGGGCGGAGCCGTCATGGTCGGACGGGTTGCTGTTCGCGCGAATCTCCCGGGTGGCTTGGTCGGGGCAGCCTTCACCTCAACCATCCCGGGAGATCGTCGCTTCCCTGATGGTTCCCGTCCGGCCGGTGCCCCCTCGGCGCCGGCCGGACGGTCGAGTGTGCGGCCCCTGCCGTCAGGACCGGATCGTCGGTGGCGGGCTGGCTGCCGCGCCGACCATACCCGCGCCCGCCGGCGGCGCCCCGGTGGTCTCGGTGGCCGGTGGCAGCGCGCTGCCCGCGGTCCACCGCTGCCAGGAGATCGACCACTCGTTGCCGAGCTGGGAGGTGTCCGGGGGACGCCCGGTGTTCCGCACGTCAACGATGTCGCCCACCCGGCTGAACCGGTAGAACCACTCGGCGTCCGCCGGCGAAGCGTTCACGCAGCCGTGCGAGACGTTGTCCTCCCCCTGCGCGCCGACCGACCACGGCGCCGAGTGGACGTACTCGCCTCCGCTGGTGAACTGCACGTTCCACTGGACGGTCTCGTAGTAATAGTCCGGATCACCCTTTGGAATGCCGACCGTCGCGGAGTCCATTATCACCGTCGGGGCGGTGCCGAGGACGTTGTGGGGGCCGCTCATGGTCGGTGACGAGGACTTGCCGAGACTGACCGCCAGGGTCCGTTGCAGGACGCCGTCCCGATATACCTTCATCGTGTGGGTCGCGGCGTCGACGTAGCTGATCTGGGCCGAACCGATGACGAAATCCATGCCCCGGTCCTTCACCCCGAACCGCTTGCCGCCGACGTCCAGACCGGCGAGGTTCGCCTCGACGTGGACCCGGGTCCCCGACTTCCAGTACTGCTGCGGGCGCCAGCGCACGACACGGTCCGACGCCCAGTTCCAGGCACCGTTGACCGCTGGATCGGTGGTTACCGCCAGACGCCGCTGAACGGCCGCCCGGTCGGAAACCGGTGCACTGAAGGTCAGCGTGATGGGTGTTCCTATGCCGACGGTCTGCCCGGCGATCGGTTCCCACGACACCTTGAAGGATTTCTCCGGATTTGCCGTGGTGAAGGTGGCTGCCGCGTCCGTGGTGCCCGATATGCCATTCACCGCGGACGTCTTCGCCGACACCTGGTACTGCGTGTCGGCGAAGAGCCCGCCGGTGGACGTCCAGCTCCTGCCGTCCGTGGAAAGCTGACCAGCCAGCACACCGGCGGTGCTGTCCTGCGATTTGCTTGCGCCCCGCGCCACCGTCACTGATTGCAATGGGGCGTTGCTCCGCACCACCACGATGCTGGTGAGTGCCACGTCCCGGGAGCGGTCCGAAGGTGTGATGACGATCTGTGGTGCCGTCGCGGTCGGCGCGGTGAGACCGGGAGCCGAACTCCCGTCCGACCGGGGCGAACACGAGGTCAGAGCGATACAGGCGAGTATCGCCGCGCCGACCGTCGATATGAGCGGTCGATGCGAGGTGGATACGCCCCGCAGGCGGAGCCCCCATACCTCGTGAGATCCCCGAAGATCTACCCGGCCAAAGGAGGCGCGATTATATCCCTTTCCGCGTGCCCGGAGACCCCGGACATCCATCCGTCCAAAGGGCGCCCGGTCACAGCCCTTATCGCGCACCCGGGGGCCTTGCGGATCGGACGATACCTGACCGGCCGCGGAACGAGAGGCCGAGGTGCGGCGGACCGGGACGCGAACCCGCCCCATTGGCAGACCCGTCTTGAGTGACTCCCACTCATTCACAGCCGGACCGTACCCAGTGGCCGGACCGATGACGCATTGATCATTGAAATGACCGGTGTCAAACGGACGACGATAACCATTGGTACAACATTCGAATGCGGAGAGTAGCCTTCCCCGCGAGTGCTTCATAGCCCCTCCCTCATCAGCCCGTCCGACGCTTGAGTGCTTTCAAAGGTTGCGTCCGGTCGACGACCGATTTGGACGACCGGGGCAGGACACGTCCCATCCGTGTCGGGAAGTCACGACCAGTCACCCGAACGGAGCGCGGGTAACGTCGCCTCGTGCGGGCGCACCGGACGACAGTCCGGCCCGAAAAAGGTCCCGATCCCCAACCGCGGAGGCGCGATGGCAATCGTTCTCGGTCGTAACCAGTACGGAAAGGCGGAAATCAGGCTCGTCCACGTCGACCGTTCGACACCGGTTCACCGGATCAGGGACATCAGTGTCTCGTCGGCGTTGTGGGGGGACTTCACCGGCGCGCACGTCGACGGGGACAACAGCCGCATACTCACGACCGACGCCCAGAAGAACACCGTCTACGCCTTCGCCCGCCAGCACGGTGTCGGAAAGATCGAGGAGTTCGGCCTGCGGCTCGCCCGGCACTTCGCCGGATCCGGTCCGTGGGTCACCGGCGCGCGGGTGGAGATCGAGGAATACGGCTGGCAACGGATCGAGGTCGGCGGCGGAGGGCACGACCACGCATTCTCCCGCACCGGCGGCGAATACCGGACGACGGCGGTGACTTTCGACCGGGACACACCGCACGTTGTCTCCGGGATAGCCGGCCTGATCGTACTGAAGTCGACCGGATCAGAATTCCGGGGATTCATGCGGGACAGGTATACCACACTGGCCGAAACGGACGACCGTGTCCTGGCGACCGAGATCACCGCCCGCTGGCGATACACGAACGCCGACGTCGAATTCGACAGACTCTTCCCAAGCATCCGGGCGACACTGCTCGAGACGTTCGCCCGGGTACACAGCAGCGCGCTGCAGCAGACACTATATGCCATGGGCCGGGAGGTCCTCACCGCGTACGCCGAAGTGGCTGAAATCCGGATGTCCATGCCGAACAGGCACCACTTCCCGGTCGATCTTACGCCCTTCGGGCTGGATAATCCCAACATTGTCTTTCATGCGGCCGACCGGCCGTACGGGAAGATCGAGGGAATTGTGCTGCGCGACGACGCGCCCCCGCAGGGATCGGCCTGGCTGGCGATTCCGGGCTTCTGCTGACCCGGGAATCCGCCTGACCGGAACCGCCCGGCCGCGCCCGGAATCTCCTGCCCCAGCGGTCGGCGCAACGAAGCGAATGAATCGAGCGAAGAAAGCGAAGAGAACGAAGAAAGCTGATGTAGATGAAACAGGTGGCGCGGGCGTGGGAGGTTCAGGAGTGCGACGGGCGCACCGCCGCCAGCCGGAGAAGATCCCCGGCCGTGACCGCCAGGCGCTCGGCGGCACTGCCCCTGTTGACCGCGAGCGCCATCAGGCCCGCGGCATCGACGTAGACGACGAGCTCACCTGGAGACACCGAGGAGAAGGTGACCCCGAACAGGACTGTGGCCACCAAGGCACCCACGGCGATCCGAACCATGCGGCCGGGCCGCATCCCGGCCGAAGCCAGCAGGGCCGCGTCCGCGGCCAACTGGACATTGCCATAGGTGTCGACGGTGAGCACCTCGGTCTCGGCTACTTTCTCCACGGCGGTCGTACCGTGACGGTCACCATCGACGGGGCCGGCACCGGCCGCACGAGCACCGGCCAGGCGATCATCGGCCGGACGGGCGTCGACCAGGCGATCATCGGCCAGACGGGCGTCGACCAGGCGGGCGTCGACCAGGCGGGCGACCGGTGGCGTAAGCCGTACCAGCCTGCGTGGATCCACGGGCTCACCGAGTGAGTCCGGATCCCGGCCGGTTGCGACAGCGGCGGCGGCGGGCGCGAACACGTCCCGCCCGTGGAAGGTCGCCGGCACCCCGTGCGGGACGGCCAGCGCCACCGCGGAGCGCACCCCGCCGAGCACGTCGGCCGCGGGCGGCAGCAGTCCGTTGTCCGGGCCGACGAGCACTCCCCGCGGGGTGGACACGACCAGCGCCCGCCGGGAGGTACCAACTCCCGGGTCGACGACCGCAAGGTGCACCGCGACAGGCAGGTGACCGACCGTCTGGGCGAGCACGACCGACCCTCGCCGCACGTCGCCGGCAGGCACCAGGTGGCTGATGTCGATGACGTGTACACCGGGAGCGTGACGCAGCAACACCCCGTGGCAGGCCGCCACGAACCCGTCAGCAAGTCCGTAGTCGGTCAGGAAGCTCACGTAACCCACATGATCCACACCCACGTGATCCACATCGTCCACGCGGGATCCCGCGTCACCCATGTCAGACCGCGTCATCCACGCGATCGGGTTGCGTGGTCGACCCGCTCGGCGGCGTCGACGTCCCAGCCCTCCCCGTCGACGACGCCGTCAACAACCTCATGGTGGGCTGGTTGCAGGGCCGGTGGCGGCCTGTCCGCGGACCGGCGCGACGCGACGTACAGGGACGGGCTCTCCCGCGGGACCGGCGGGCCGCCGTTGGCGAAGACCACCGCCAGCCACGGCATGACAACAGCGATGATCACGGCACCGAACCGCAGCCAGCCGTGCAGCGCGACCACGGCGAGGATCAGGCAGACGGTACGGAACATCATCGAGATCACGTATCGGCGCTGGCGTCGCCGGATCTCCTCCGGGCGGGACGGCACCGCACGGGTGATCAGAACAGCGTCGCCCTTCCGCCTGATCCGCACTGGTTCACTTCCCGTCGTCGGGACAAGCCCCGGATGCCTGCCCAGTGTGCGCCACAACAGGCCGCAACGCCCGTACAAGCATGCCCGCCGTCCGGCCGCCGGAACAATTCCCGGCGACCAGCCGGGGCCGGACGAGCTGGCGGAGGATGCCCATGAAGCCTGACGGCTCGTTCATGCGTTGAAAGGGGTATACAGCGCCCGAGCCGGACGCGACAGCGCGCAAGCGGCTCCCGCTGGTGCTCGCCCGGATGTCACCACAGGCAGGAGCAACCATAGATGATCTCAAAGGCCAGCCTTCACCGGAGCACCCGGCGACATCTGTCGACCTCGGCGCGCTCCGGGCCGCCCCGGGAAACCCCGCCCAAGCCCGCGCCCACACCTCCGCCGAAGTGGCGCCGCTGGCTGCTGCCCATCGGCTTCGTGATCACAGCGGCCCTGCTGTTCGCTCCCAGCCTGTTCCCGAAGCAGACGACCTCATACAGCTTCACCCAGTTCACGCAGCAGGTGGACACCGGCAAGGTACAGGCTGTCACCATCAACGACAAGGGTGGCGTCACCGGAACACTCAAGGACGGGACCAGCTTCACCTCCCAGGTCCCGACAGCGCTGAACACCCAGGGAGTTCTCGACCGCATGGAGTCGAAGAACGTCGAGGTGAAGGCCACCCGGACCGGGACGTCCTTCCTGTCGGTCCTCCTGAGCTTCCTGCCGCTGCTCCTGCTGGTCGGGTTCTTCCTGTGGACCGGCAGGCAGGCCCAGCGTTCCCTGGCCGGCGGGCTCGGCGGCATCGGCCGGTCCCGTACGAAGATCGTGGATGCCGAACGTCCGACCACCCGGTTCGCCGACGTGGCCGGCTACGAGGGCGCGAAGCAGGAGGTCAGCGAGGTCATCGACTTCCTGCGCAACCCTGAGCGCTACCGGCAGGCAGGGGCGAGGGGACCAGGTGGGGTGCTCATGGTAGGTCCGCCCGGCACCGGCAAGACGCTGCTGGCCCGCGCGGTCGCCGGCGAGGCCGAGGTGCCGTTCCTGTCGGTGAGCGGCTCCGGATTCGTCGAGATGTTCGTGGGGGTCGGCGCCTCCCGCGTCCGTGACCTGTTCAGCGAGGCACGCAAACGTGCCCCGTCCATCATCTTCATCGACGAGATCGACGCGATCGGCGGCAAGCGGGGGTCGGGCCTGCTCGGCGGCAGTCACGACGAGCGTGAGCAGACCCTCAACCAGCTGCTCGCCGAGATGGACGGATTCGACCCGGCCGAAGGCGTGGTCGTCCTCGCCGCCACCAACCGGCCCGAGACCCTCGACCCGGCGCTGCTGCGCCCCGGACGCTTCGACCGGCAGGTCACCGTCCCGCTGCCGGCCCAGAGCGAACGGGCCGCCATCCTCGCGGTGCACAGCCGGGGTAAGCATCTCGCCCCTGACGTGGACCTGTCCGTGGTCGCCCGCGGCACCCCGGGATTCTCCGGCGCGGACCTGGCCAATCTGGTCAACGAGGCGGCGATCCACGCCGTCCGGGACGGGCGCAACGTCATCACGGCCAGGGATCTCGACGCCGCCCGCGACCGGATCATCCTGGGCCGCCGAGACGCGACCAACGTGTTGCTGCCCGAGGAGAAGCAGTCGGTCGCCGTGCACGAGTCCGGGCATGCGCTGGTCGCCGCGCTGTCCCCGCACGCCGACCCGGTCTCGAAGATCACGATTCTGCCGGCCGGGATGGCGCTCGGCGCCACCCAGCAGCTACCCGAGGACGAACGGCACCTCTACACCGAGGGCTACCTGTACGACTCCCTCGCGGTACGCCTTGGTGGGCGGGCCGCGGAGCTGATCGTGTTCGGCCAGGGTTCGACCGGGGCCGCCAACGACCTGGCCAGCGCCACCACGCTCGCCACCAGGATGGTGCGCGAGTTCGGCCTGTCCTCCGTCCTCGGACCGGTGGGCTACAGCTCGGGCAGCCCCCAGTACCTCGGCAGCGAGGAACTCGTCTCCCGGCCGTACTCGGAGGAGACCCAGCGGATCATCGACTCGGAGGTGGCCCGGCTGCTGCGGGAGGCCGAGGAACAGGCCGTGAAGCTGCTGCACGCACATCGCGAGGCGCTCGACGCGCTCACCGGCATCCTGCTGGAGCGGGAGACCGTGGACGGCAGCGTCCTGGACGACGTCCTGCGCGACCACGCTTCTGCCAGCACCTCTGATACCGGTGGTGCGGCCACTGATACCGGTGGTGCGGCCGTCGGGGCCCGTGGTGCGCGGCCCGAGCAGGCTCCGCCACGACCCGCCGACCTCGGCGTGGCCGGCCCCACGCAACATACGCAGCGGAAGCCGTAGGTAGTTCCAGTCGTCATGGCGACGGTTTCCACCTACGGCTTTCCGTGTCCGTAGGGCGGGACGAGGACGCCGGGGTTGAGCAGGCCGGCAGGGTCGAGAGCGTGCTTCACGGCCGCGATCACGGCCAGCTCCGCCGGCGACCGCGACAGGCCCACCCAGGCCATCTTGGCCCGCCCGACACCGTGTTCGGCGCCGATGCTGCCGCCGTCGGCCGCGGCCCGGGCGAGGATCGCTTCGGTGAGGCCCTCCCGTCCACGGGCGTCGTCGCGATCCAGCCCGGTGACGTTGACGTGCAGGTTCGCCTCGGCAAGGTGGCCCCACAGATGCAGCCGGGCGGACGGCGCCATCGCCCGCACGAGGCCGCGCAGGTCGTCGACGAACGCGGACATCCGCGTGAGCGGGACCGCGACGTCAAGCTTGAGCGGGACGCCGACGGCGTTCACGGCCGCGGTGTGCCCCTCACGGTAGGTCCACAGTCGCTCCCGATCCGTGGCAGTGGTAGCGACCACCGCGTCCAGCACGCCGGTGGCGGTCTCGACCGCCGCGGCGAGGTCGCCGGTCGGGTCGGTGGACCCGACGCACTCCATCAGCAGGTACGGAGTGTCCGGCGGGAACGACCGGCCGGGGAACGGAGCCAACCGGCCCTGGTGGGCACACACCAGGTCGACGCCACCACCGAAGACCAGCTCGACGGCGTCCAGGGAGGCCACCGTGGCCCGCAGCAGGGCGACGAGATCGACCGCGGCAGGCAGGTCCGCCATGGCGAGCAGGGCGGTGGTCCGCGCGGCGGGCAGCCCGACCAGCCGCAGCTGGACCCTTGTGATGATCCCCAGGGTGCCTTCGCTGCCGACGAACAGCGACGGCAGGTCATAGCCGACGTTGTCCTTGGGCAGGCCCGAGAGCCGCCGCACCACGGCGCCGTCGGCCAGCACCACCTCGAGCCCGGCCACCTGGCCGCGGGTCATCCCGTGGCGCAGCACCCGCTCACCGCCGGCGTTGGACGCGGCGATACCACCGACGGTGGCCGAATCGCGTGCGGCGAAGTCGACGCCGATGCCGTAGCCGGCCGCGCGCACGTGCGCCTGGACGTCCGCGAGGGTCACCCCGGCCCCGGCCGTCACCAGGCCCGCGGCGGCGTCCACCGGTTCGATCGAGGTGAGCCGGCGCAGGCTGAGCACCACCGCCCCCGCCGCCACGCCAGCCGGCACCGAGCCACCGACCAGGCCGGTGTTGCCGCCCTGGGGCACCACGGGCATGCTGTGCCGGCCGCAGATCCGCAGCACGGCGGCGACCTGCTCGGTTGTTTCGGGGCGGACCACGGCCGCGGCCCGCCCCTGGAAGGCGCCCGTCCAGTCGGTTTCGTAACTCACGGTGATGTCTGGGTCGGTGAGGACGTGGGCGGCACCGAGCACGTCGACGAGATCTGTGATCAACACTCATCCATCATGCTGGGCCCTTGGAGCGCGGTGGCGGTGGCATAACGGCACGGCGCCTTACCACCAAGCTGTGTCGCAAAGTTCATGTCATGGACGAGCGGCCGTCCGCGATCTATCCCCGGAGCTTGGGACCGTGATGTCGTGCGCGTCGCAGTGATCACTGAGTCTTTCCTGCCGCACGTCGACGGCGTGACCAACTCGGTCTGCCGGGTGCTGGAGCATCTGCGACACCGCGGCCACGAAGCGCTCGTCATCGCGCCCGCGGCCGGCACGCGTGCGCCGGCGGCCGACCCCGACGTCTATGCCGGCGCCCCGGTACTGCGGGCGCCGTCGGTTCCGCTGCCAGGATATCCGGCGTTCCGGGTGGCGACTCCATGGCCCCGTCTCGTCAGCGTCCTCGCGGACTTCCGGCCGGACGTCGTGCATCTGGCGGCCCCGGCGGGGCTGGGCGCACAGTCCGCGTTCGCCGCATGGCGGCTCGGGCTGCCGAGCGTGGCCGTGTACCAGACCGACTTCGCCGGCTTCGCCGCCCGCTACGGGCTCGCCCAGGCCGAACGTTCCATCTGGCGGTGGGTGGCCACCGTCCACCGCCTCGCCGGGCGGACGCTGGCACCGTCCTGGCCCGCGGTCGACATGCTGCTGCGCCAGGGCGTCCACCGGGTTGCCCGCTGGACGCGCGGGGTCGACCTGGAGCGGTTCAACCCGTGCCACCGCAACCCGGCCCTGCGCCACGATCTCGCCCCCGACGGGGAGGTACTGGTCGGCTACGTGGGCCGGCTCGCCAGGGAGAAGCGGGTGCACCTGCTCGACGCGGTCCAGGACCTCCCGGGGATGCGGCTGGTCATCGTCGGTGACGGTCCGATGCGACCGGCCCTCGAACGGCGCCTGCCCCGGGCGACCTTCCTGGGATTTCGCTCCGGAGCGGAGCTGGCGACGATCTTCGCGAGTCTCGACGTGTTCGTCCACACCGGCTCCCACGAGACGTTCTGCCAGGCCGCCCAGGAGGCCAAGGCCAGTGGTGTCCCGGTGGTGGCGCCCGCCGCGGGCGGCCTGCTCGATGTGGTCGACGACGGGCACACCGGGATGCACTTCATGCCGGACTCCCCGGCCGCGCTGGCCGACCGCGTCGCCACGCTCGTCGCCGACGCCGGCTGGCGGGCGGCCATGGGCCTCGCCGCCCGCCAGTCCGTCACGGGCTGCGGATGGAACGCCATAGGCGATGAGCTGATCGGTCATTACCAGGACGTCCGCGGCCTTGGGATGGGGCATGTCGGGGGCGGCGCCCTGCGGTCGCGGACTGTTCTCGCCCGCCGTATGACGCGCTGCCATCGGGCTGTCGGCCACGACCGGCACGACCGGTACCGGGAGGACCGGTACCGGGAGGACGACAGCTACGGCGGCAGCTACGGCGACGGCGGCGACCGGGTCCGGACATACCACGACGAGGATGGGAGCACCCGGTGAAGATTGTCCAGGCGGCCAACTTCGTTGCGCCCCACTCCGGTGGCATCCGCACCACGCTGCGGCACCTCGCCGCCGGGTACGCCGCGGCCGGGCACGAGGTCGTCCAGATCGTTCCCGCGGAGCAGGACGGCGTCCGCCGCACCCCGGACGCAACCGTGGTCACCATGCGTGCACCCCTGGTACCCGGCACCGACTACCGCGTCCTGACCGACCCGTGGCGGGTCATCCGGCTGCTGGACGCCGAGGCACCCGACCGCGTCGAGGTCCACGACCGGGCGACCCTGCGACCGCTGGGCCGGTGGGCCCGCCGGGCCGGGGTGGGGTCCGTCGTGGTCAGTCACGAACGCCTCGACCGGCTGCTGAACCTGTGGACGCCCCGCCCGCTGCGCGGGGTGCTGCCGGTCCGGGCCGCCGCCGACCGCTCCAACGCCGCGCTCGCGCGATCGTTCGACACGGTGGTGACCACCACCGCGTGGGCGGGGGAGGAATTCCGTCGTATCGGTGCGACCAACCTGCGCCGGATTCCTCTGGGCGCCGATCTCGACCGCTTCCACCCCGACCGCTACGACACGTCGCTGCGGCGGGCCTTCGCCCGCGACAGCGAGGTGCTGCTGGTGCACGCCAGCCGGCTGTCACCGGAGAAGCGGGGCGACACCGCCGTGGACGCCCTGGCCGAGCTGGTCCGCCGCGGCGTCCCCGCCCGCCTGGTGATCGCCGGTGACGGCCCGACCCGGGGCCGCCTCACCCGGCGCGCCTCGGGCCTTCCCGTGATCTTTCTCGGTTTCGTCGCCGACCGTCACCGGCTCGCGTCCCTGCTGGCCACCGCGGACACGGTCCTCGCCCCCGGTCCGGTGGAGACGTTCGGACTGGCCGCGCTGGAGTCGATGGCCAGCGCAACCCCGGTCGTGGTCCATCACGGCAGTGCGCTGGCGGAACTCGTCGTGCCCGGCACGGGGATCGTGGCCGCGGGCAGCGGCTGGACCTTCGCCGACGGCATCGAGGATCTGCTGGCCCTTGACCCGCTCGCCCGCAGGCGGGCCGCGCGGGCCCGCGCGGAGCAGTTCCCGTGGAGCGTCACCGTCGACGGCTTCCTCGCCGCCCACAAGCTGGACCCGGCCACCGGCCACCATGGGCAGCACCCTGCGGACGAGCGTAACCACGACGCCAGCCGTGCCGCATGACATCACGATGAACATCACCACGAACATCGCGACGCGCATAGCGACGACCCGCCAGGACACCACGACTACCTGCTTCGTGGCGCTCGGCGACAGCATCACGGCCGGGCTGGGCGACGGTGTGAGCATGGGCCGCTACCGTCGGGACCACGCGGCGCGGGCGCTGGCTGGGCGCGGCTGGGCCGCCATGCTCGCCGCCTGCCTGGCCCCGGCCGGACAGGTCCGGTTCGCCAACCTCGCGACCACCGGAGCGACCACCCGTGACGTCCGCGAAACGCAGATCCCAGTGGCCCTCGCGCTGCGTCCACAGATCGCGAGCCTCGTCGCGGGCATGAACGACCTGCTCTCCCCGGGGTTCGATCCGTTACGCCTGCGCCACAACCTGGTGTGGAGCGTCCGGGACCTGCGCGCGGCCGGCGTCCTGGTGCTCATGGCACGGCTGCACGACCCAGGGCGCCTGCTGCGCCTGCCCCGTCCGGCGCGCCGGCTGCTCACCACGCGGATCGGGCGGCTCAACGCGGCGGTGGACGCCGCGGCCGCGGCCGACCGGGGGGTCCTGGTCATCGACCTGGCGCGCCATCCCGAGGTCTACCGGCTGTCGACCTTCGACGTCGACCGTGTCCACCCAGGCCCGCGGGGTCACCAGCTGATGGCCCGCGCCTTCGCCGAGGCGCTGCGGGAGGCTGGGGTGCCCCTGCTGGCCCTTCCAGCGGTGGGACCGCCCGCGACGCCCAGCCGGCTTGCCCACGCCGGCTGGATGGTGTCGGTGGGCCTGCCGTGGCTGCTCGCCCGCCCGGCCTCGCCGCTGCGCCGCCAGGTCCGGCGCATCATGGCGGGCCATCGTGCCGGGCGTACCAGCACCAGCCGTCACCTCCAGCGCATCGTCACAACCGGCGGCCAGGCCCAGCCCGAGCGCACGCAACCGCACACGGGTGCCGTGACGGTGCACGCGGGTGCTGTGCCGGCTCTACCAGGGACGATCAGCCCGTTGCCAACCGTCGACCGGATGTGACCCCCAGCAATCTCCGCCGAGGACCGTCGCAGGACATGGCCACCATTCCTTACCGTAGGCATCGTGATTTGCGGCCAAGCTGCCTCGCCCCGCTCAGGGGCACTCATCGGATGGGGTAACGCGTGGCTTGCCGGGCTCGTGAGCACCGACGAGGCGATCACCGAGATCCTCGAGGGTTCGGGCGGGCCGGGCGCCCCCCACACCATCGACGGCGAAGGGCTCGCACTGGGTCTCGGCCGGCTACGGACCGTCGGCGCGCAACGGCTGCGGCTCGTCCTGCCCGTGCCCGGTGATGTCAGCGGCCTGCCCGGACCCGCGGAAACCAACCAGGAGGCCCTGGCCGCCGGAGAGGCGGTTGTCGTGCTGGGCCCCGTCCCCCCGCTGCTCCTGGTGCCTTCCGTGACCGCGCACGGCCCGGCCGTCGAAGGCGGTCTGGAGTCGGTGCACTGGCGCTCGGCGACGGGTCACCGCGTCCCGCCACCGCCGTCCCCGCTGAGCGCCGCGGAACACGAGCTCAACGACGCCATCCGGACGGCGACGGCCGCGCTGCTCCACCTCGACCGGGCGAAGGTCGATCCGGACGCGCTCGCCGCGCTGCGCGAACGCCACGCGGACGAACCGACGCTCCTGCTCCCTCCAGGCTATCCGCCGTCCGCGCACGCGTTGTTGGCACGCGCGGGACGGATCGCGAGCCTGATCGATCTGGCCGCCCGCGACGACGGGGCGGCGGTCACCGCCGAGGAGATCGAGCGTCGCTCGACCACGTTGCGGGGGCTGTCCGCGGCGGTCCGCCGGGCCTGCGAGTCGGCCTACGACGCCTTCGACCCCTCGCAGTCCCTCGCCCGGTAGTCCCCCGCTCGACGGGCGCCCCGTTGCGACCGGATCCGGTGCCTGTGCGGCCACCGAGCCCGCGGCCGGGCACGCCATGCGCAGGCTCAGGTCAGTTCGGGCAGGCTCCGGTCAGTTCAGGCGTGGGCAGAAGTGCCCGGACGGATCATCCGGGCGTCCGCAGAGCACGCACGAGGGACGACCGGCCGCGACGATGCTGCGGGCCCGTTGGACGAACGCCTTCGTCTGGTCCAGGGACAGCGAGACCTCGAGCGTGTCGAGCTCGGCGTCCGCGTCGAGCCGGCGCGCTCCGCCCGCGGCGAGCCCGGCGGCCTCGACAAGCACCCGTTTACCGTCCCAGGACACCGTGAGCCGGCCGAGATGGAAGTCCTCCTCGAACGGAGCATCCAAAGGCGCGAGGTCGACATCGACATCGCGGGCCTCCGGCAGTTCGCCTCCGACCCGGCGAACCTGGCCGAGCAACGTCGTGAGCCCTTCGGCAAGGGCGTTGACCTCGGCCTTCTCCAAGCCGACGGTTACGACCTGTCCTCGTGAGCTGGCCTGTAGGTAGAAGTCACGTTCACCGGGCTGGCCGACGGTTCCGACCACGAAACGGTCTGGCGAGTCGAACACGTGCCGCTGCCGCTGGTACACCTCGTCCCTCCTGGCGGTCCGTTGTGTCGGTGAACCGGACCGCAGCCCATCTGCCCACCGATTCCCCCAGCCGACGATCGGCGTGCCGTCGTCGTCTGTGGGGACTGGCCGTCTCCCTCGTAAACCTGCTACGTCAGTGAACGTCTTATCCCCTGAGATTCGTCCCCGGCAACGTCAGAGACGTCCAACGTTATGGACATCATTGTGGACCGTGACGCTGTCATGGACGTCATGGCGGGCACTGTCATGTGTGTCGAGCCGGCCGTCAGGCGCGTCGGGTCCGCGACCGGCGGTGTCCCGGTCGGGCTCCTCGTCCGCTGGGACGCCGGCCGCGGCCGGCGTCCCAGCGG
>NZ_CAAAFR010000056.1:39396-40672 GCF_900634745.1 Protofrankia symbiont of Coriaria ruscifolia | reverse complement strand
CGGCCGCGGCCGGCGGCCGGCGTCCCAGCGACCGCGGGGCGCAGCACCACAGCGGGCACACGTCATGGCTCGGTCCCATGGAGCTCAGGGCCGTCCGCGGGAGATCACCGTGCCTGCGTTCGTCGAGAAGTTCCCGGACCATGGTGACGAACCGGGGGTCAGTACCCACCGTGGACGCCCGGCGGAAGCTCAGCCCGGCCGCCCGGGCCCGCTCCGCCGCCACCATATCGAGATCGTGGACGACCTCCATGTGGTCGCTGACGAAACCGATCGGGACCACCACGACCGACCGGGTGTCCCCGGTGGCGCCAAGCGCCGCGAGATGATCGCCGACGTCCGGGACAAGCCACGGGACGGCCGGCGGACCGCTGCGGCTGGAATAGACCAGGTCGTGGCGGTGGCGGCGGCCTGTGCGCAGCGCCACCCGGTCGACGATCACCGCGGCGGCGGCGGCCAGCTGCCGGGGGTAGGCGTCCCCGTCCGGGCCACTGCTCGCCGCCTGCGCGAGCGGGATCGAGTGGGCGACGAAGACCAGCCGGGTCTCCTCCCGCAACGCGGCGGGGATCGTCGCCAGCTCGTCGACGACATGGTCGACCATGGGCAGGACGAAGCCGGGATGGTCGAAGTAGTGTCTCAGCTTGATCAGTTCCGGTGCGC
This sequence comes from Protofrankia symbiont of Coriaria ruscifolia, assembly GCF_900634745.1. Classification (NCBI taxonomy): domain Bacteria; kingdom Bacillati; phylum Actinomycetota; class Actinomycetes; order Frankiales; family Frankiaceae; genus Protofrankia; species Protofrankia symbiont of Coriaria ruscifolia. The sequence continues at coordinate 40,015 of NZ_CAAAFR010000056.1, read as the reverse complement.
CCGGGCCGACCTGGGCCCGCGACTGCGCGAGGTTCTCGCGGTACTGGCGACAGCCGGAGTAGGAGGCGAAGGCGGACGTCACGAAGCAGGCCGCCCGCCCGACACCGTCACGCCGCATCCGTTCGAGCGCGTCGGTGAGGAACGGCGACCAGTTGCGGTTTCCCCAGTAGACCGGCAGCGGCGCAAGCTCGACCCGCAGCGCCGCCAGCAGCTCCCGGTTCTGGTCGTTGATCGGGCTGCGGCCGCCGAAGCGGCGGTACTGTTCGGCGACCTGGGCGAGCCGCTCGTCCGGGATGCCACGCCCGCGGGTGACGTTGCGCAGGAACGGCACCACGTCGGACGGCGACTGCGGGCCACCGAAGGAGACCAGCAGTAACGCGTCGACATGCACCGGTTCGGCCTGGCCGGTCGTGGTCCGGCTGTCACTTGGCACGTCGTAATCGTCTCCTGCGACCACGACACGACGCACCCCGGGTCCGGGGTGGACCCGGGGTGCGTCCGAAAACCGTGGAGGAAGCCCGGCATCGCCGGGCAACCCCGTCCAGGAGAATTGTCCTGATACGGAAAGGCCTTAACGCCCCATGCCTAATGCCCCATACCGAGCCCACGAGACCTCTCT
>NZ_CAAAFR010000056.1:16404-39100 GCF_900634745.1 Protofrankia symbiont of Coriaria ruscifolia | reverse complement strand
TCGGACGGCGACTGCGGGCCACCGAAGGAGACCAGCAGTAACGCGTCGACATGCACCGGTTCGGCCTGGCCGGTCGTGGTCCGGCTGTCACTTGGCACGTCGTAATCGTCTCCTGCGGCCACGACACGACGCATCCCGGGTCCGGGGTGGACCTGGGATGCGTCCGAAAGCCGTGGAGGGAGCCCGGCACCGCCGGACAACCCCGTCCAGGAGAATTGTCCTGGTACGGAAAGGCCTTAACGCCCCATGCCTAATGCCCCATGCTGAGCCCACCGTCGACCGGGATCACCGCTCCGGTGATGTACGAGGCCTGGGGGGAGGCCAGGAACGCCACCAGCGCGGCGACGTCCTCCGGCTCACCCATCCGCCGGGCCGGCACCTGGTTGACCATATTGTCCCGCTGGGCGTCGGTGAGCGCGTCGGTCATGTCCGTGCGAACCGGGCCGGGAGCCACCACGTTGGAGGTGATACTGCGGGGGGCGAGCTCACGGGCGAGGGAGCGGGAGAACCCGATCAGGCCCGCCTTGGACGCGGCGTAGTTCGACTGCCCCGGAGAACCGACCATCGCCGAAACCGACGAGATGAAGATCAACCGTCCGCGCCGCATCCGCAGCATGGCCCGGGCCGCACGCTTGGCCACGCGGTACGCGCCCAGCAAGTTGGTGTCGAGGACCTCCTGAAACTCACTCTCACTCATAGTGAGCAGAAGCGTGTCACGGGTGATCCCCGCATTGGACACGAGCACCTCGACCGGCCCGAGCTCCGCCTCGACTTCAGCGAACGCCTTGTCGACACCTTCCGCACTGGTGACGTCCAGGCGGACGCCGTACATTCCGTCCGGCGCATCGCCCCCGCGGCTGGCGACCGCCACCCGGTCACCGGCGTCGGCCAGTGCGGCCGCGCACGCGGCACCAATCCCTCGATTACCACCGGTAACAAGCGCTACCCGTCCTCCACCTTCCACCATGAGTTGGATGTTAGCTGCCGCGCCTCGCACTCAAGGGTTATCGCTCAATGTGACGCGCCGAAGTCCAAACGCATCTGGGACATCCACGGCATCCGCCCGAGGACCGGGTCCGATCGCCCAGCCGGGCGCTTCGCGGGACGATGCAACGGTGCGCCTGACGATCAGAGTCTGTCCCCGCTCGGCCCGGACCTCGGTCGGCGGCTTCCCCGAGGTATCCGGGGCCGCCACGCCGGGAGAGGGCGCGCTGGAGGATGACCCGTCGGGCGGCGACCCGCCAGGCAATGCCACGGCCCTTGTCGTCCGGGTGACCGCACCCGCGGTGGACGGACGGGCGACCGAGTCGGCGTTGCGGGCGCTGGCAACCGCCTTCGGCGTGCGCCGCCGCGAGGTCGTACTGATCAGGGGCGCCACCAGCCGCATGAAGATCGTCGAAATCGGCGGAATGCCCGAACCCGCGCTGCGCAGCCGCCTCGCCGAGCTCACCACCCTGCCGAAGAAACCAGATACGTGACGAAGATCCTCCTGACGGCCAAGGAATCCCGGCGCGAAAAACATGATCGCACAGCCTTCGGCCATACACCGGAAACCCAGGCCTCCGGCTGCGCGAAAAACATGATCGCACAGCCTTCGGCCATACACCGGAAACCCAGGGGCGCAACCTTTGACAAGGGCTCGTCGTCCGGATATTGGACAGGTCGTGTCGACGGAGGCCAGGTTGCTTGCGCCGGGTGAAACCCATGATGCTGTGGACGGGCAGCCCCCGACGCAGCAGATACCCGTAACCGGTTCGCCGATCGCGCCCCCGTCCGTCGACAGCGCCTCACCCGGCCCCGTACCCGCCGCTGTCGAACCGCTCGACCTGCCGTCCCTCATCGAGATCGAGCGACGGCTGCGTGCCCTGGCCATCTCACTGATCGATGACGCGGCGGCCGCCGGCGGGCCGGGTGCCACCGGCGCTGACAGCACCGGCACACTGCATACCGTCGTGCGGTCCATCGCGAGTCTGGTCACCGTGGTGTGGTTCGACGCACTGCGCGCGGGTGACCAGATCCAGGTGCCCCCAGCCACGCTCCCGCTGCTGGAGGCCGTCCACCACCTGTTCAGTCGCCTCGACCAGCCCGAACCCGCATCCGAAGGCGTGGCAGGAGCCGAGCGCCCGCCGCAACCGCCGGACACGGCCGGCGCGACCGTGGCCCTGGGCACCGGGCCAGCGGTGACGGCATGGGCGGCGCTCGCCGCGCGGTACACCGCCGAGCATCCCGGCACAGCCGCACCTGCCGGCATCGCCGAACCCGCCGGCATCATCACACCCGCCGGCATCATCACACCTGCTGGCATCACCGCACCTGCAGGCCCGGGGGTGTCCGGACGGCAGATCTGCCTGCTCGACCACACCGAGCTGTTCGACGGCGCGGTGTGGGAGTCCGTCACCGATCCACGGGTCCGCTGCCTGGGCGAACTGGTGTGGGTGGTCACGGTCCGCGCTCACCCGGCCGCGACGATCGCCGCCGAAGTAGGTGTCGCCGACCAAGCACGCTTCTTCGCCGCCGCCGGCTGGCAAGTTCTCACCGTCGGCCACGGGCGGACGCTGTCCGCCCTGTTCGACAGGCCGGGCGGGCAGGCGCTGCGCCGGCGGCTCGACGGGATGGGCAGCGTCGAGTTCCAGGAGCTGCTGCGGTCGCGAGGAACGAAGCTACGGCGGCGCCTCGCCGGGCCCGGGGTATCCGGAGCCGGCATCACGCGGCTGCTCGACGAGCTGTCCGACGACGAGATTTCCGCTGCTCTGCGTGACGTCGGGGGCAACGACCTACCCCTGCTCGTGGACGCCTTCGACGAGATCGACCCGCGCCGGCCGACCGTCCTGTTCGTGTACGTCGACGAGGAGCCCGCGGGTCGGACGAACGAAACAGGCACGACGGATAGGACGGCCGTGACGGGCGGGCCCGGCTCCACCGACGAGCGGGCCGCGTTACACCCGGGCAGCGCCGCCGCACGCCTGGCGCTGCGCGTCAGGCGGCGCCTCGCACCCGACCCGGTCGAGCGGACGGGGCCACCGCGGGTCCCGGCCGAGTTGGAGCGCTCCTATCTCGGACGGGTCTGTACGCTGGCCACTTTTGGCACCGTCATGCGCGATCTCGCGGACGATCGGCCGCAGGTCGCCGCCGGCATCGTCACCGCCACCACCCCCGACGCCGCCACGGCGCTGGCCGGATGGCGGGACGCCGCCGGAACATGGTCGGCATCGCGGACCCGCTCGTCCGGGGAAGCCCACCGGCGCACCGGGCGACACCTGGCCGAGCCGGTGTCCCCCGGCGTGCTGGCAGGGCTGCTCGGCGGACTGGGCAGGACCTGGAACCGGCTCGGCCGCCCCCTGCTCCCGATCGGCGTGACCAGCGACGCCGCCGCCGGGCGGGTACTGCCGCAGTGGTGCGCCGAGCCGATCGGTGACGCCCAGTCCGTCCTCGTCGTCGTCACCGGCCCCGGGAGGCCCGCCGGTACCGCCAACCCTGCCGGAACCAGCAACACCGTCGGCACCGCCGGACCCACGAGCCCGCCCGTCCCGGCCATCCCTGCCGGGCCGGAACCCGCCGGCGGCAGCGAAAGGCCGCAACCCGGCATGATCTGCTGGGAACCAGCCTTCGCCCAGGACCTCGCCTGGTGTGCGCTGGACGCGATCGGCCGGCTCGGACGGCCGGGCGGCCGCTCGGCGCTGCTGCGGGTCTCGGCACGCCCGATCGAGCAGGCACTGGCCGCAATACCCTCCGACGCCGAGGGACGGGCGCGGCGGCGCGCCGGGGTGCTCGCGGGCGGCTACCGGCTGCGCGATGGTGGGCCCGGCAATGGGCCCGGCGGTGGGCCCGGCCCGGCGGTGACCCTGGTCGGGGTCGGCTCCGTCGTGGCGGACGTCCTCGCCGCCGCCGACAAGCTCACCGCGGGGCTGGGCCGCGGCGTCGGTGTCGTCTGCCTGACCTCCCCCGACCTGCTCTGGCGCGCCCTGCAGGCGCGCCGCGGCCTCCTGCCGGGTGACGTCACGATCCTCGACGAGCTGTTCCCCGCCGTCGGTCGCAGCCCGCTGGTCGCCGCGACCGACGGTGACCCGCGCGCGCTGGGGTTCCTCGCCGGCGTCCACGGTGATCCTATTTCCACCCTCGGTGCGGGCATGGTGGTACCCGTCGACGTGGCAACGATCGTCGGCGCGGCCCTCGACCTGCTGGACGAAATCGAAAGCGACCGAGGATAGCGAGCGGAAGCGGGGACAATGGCCGGTCGCGGACGGGCGATCGAGGACAACGCGCGGGCAGCCGGGGACAGAGTGTCCGCTCAGGTCCCGATGGCGTGCACACCGCCGTCCACGTGAATGATCTCTCCGGTGGTGGCGGGGAACCAGTCCGACAGCAGCGCCACGCAGGCCCGGGCCGTCGGGTCGGTGTCGTGGATGTTCCAGCCGAGCGGCGCGCGCTCGTCCCAGACTCCCTCGAACCGCTCAAAACCGGGGATGCTCTTGGCCGCCATGGTTCGCAGCGGTCCCGCGGCGACGAGGTTGACCCGCACCCCACGCGGTCCGAGATCGCGGGCAAGATACCGGGTGGCGGACTCCAGCCCGGCCTTGGCCACACCCATCCAGTCGTAGGACGGCCAGGCCACGCTCGCGTCGAAGTCGAGCCCTACGACCGAGGCCCGCTCGCCGAACAGCGGCAGCGTCGCCCGGCACAGCGAGGCCAGCGACCAGGTCGAGATCTGCACCGCGGTCGCCACCTCCGACCAGGGGGCGTCCACGAAGGGCTTCCCGCCGAGTACCGACTCGGGTGCGAAGCCGATCGCGTGCAGGACGCCGTCCAGCCCGTCGGTGTGCTCGAGAATCCGGTCGGACAACGTGTCGAGGTGTTCTTCGTCGGTCACGTCCAGCTCGATCACAGCAGCCTCGGCGGGCAGCCGTTTGGCTATACGCCGGGTCAGCGACAGACCCCGACCGAAGCCGCTGAGCACCACGGTCGCGCCCTGTTCCTGCGCGATGCGGGCAACGCCGAAGGCAATGGACGCGTCCGTCAGAACGCCGGTGACGAGGATGCGCTTACCTGCAAGGAGTCCACTCACAGGCCCGCATCCTGCCAAACATCGCCCGGCGCTGGCGAGGCGGCGCACCGACAAAGTCACCCCCGTCGGCGTACCGGTGCACCGACAAAAACGCGCCCATCGGCGCACCGGCAAAAGCGGACCGGCAAAAGCGGACCAGCACAATCACACCGGCGCAATCGCATCCGTCGGCGTGCTGACACGGTCACACCGTCGAAACCGGCCGTCTCCCGCGACCGAGCAGCCGCAGGACGATCGTTGCGAGCACGCTGGCGAGCGTCGACGCGACGAGCACGGCGGTGGCCGCGCGCTGCTGGGCGCCGACGTCGTCGAGAGCGAGCCGGGACATCAGCAGGCTCACCGTGAACCCGATGCCACCCAACGCCCCGATCGGCGCCACCGCACGCCAGCCGAGGCCGGCCGGCAGGCGCGCCACCCCGGTCCGGACCGCGAGCCACGCCCCACCGACGACACCGGCGGCCTTGCCGACGACGAGCCCGGCGATCACACCCTGGGAGACCGGATCCCCGACGACGGCACCGAGAGCCGGCCCTGTCACCGGCACCCCGGTCTCGGCGAGCGCGAACAGCGGGACCACGACAGCGGCCGAGAACGGGTGCAGCCGGTGTTCCAGCCGTAGTGCGGGCGCGGCCTGTTCGTCCGGGTCGGGACGCACCCGGGTGAGCAGGGCGAGCCCGATGCCGGCAACGGTCGCGTGCACCCCGGATGCGTGCACGCACACCCACAGCGCCAGCGCCAGCGGTACATACAGCGCCGGGGATCTCCAGCGACGCCGCTGCGCGAAGGCGTATCCGGCCGACAGCATGACGGCCGCCGCGAGCCATGCCGGGGCCAGTCCCCTGGTGAACAGGACAGCGATCAGGGCGATGGCACCGAGGTCGTCGACGACGGCGAGGCTGAGCAGCAGCACCCGCAGCGAGGCGGGCACGTTCGCCCCCGCCAGGGACAGCACACCGAGTGCGAAGGCGATGTCGGTGGCGACGGGGATCGCCCAGCCGTCCGAGGCCCCGGACGCGCCCCGGCTGACCGCCAGGAACACCAGCGCGGGAACGACCATGCCGCCGAAGGCCGCGGCGACCGGCAGCACGGCGGCCCGGCGGTCCGCCAGCTCCCCGACGACCAGCTCGCGTTTGAGCTCAAGACCGGCGACGAAGAAGAACACCGCGAGCAGCCCGTCGGCCGTCCAGGCCCCGGCGCTCAGCTGGTCCAGATGCAGCCAGGAGGGGCCGAGGCCCAGGCGGGCCTGCCACACGTCGCGGTAGCTGCCGCCGGCGAGGTTGGCCCACAGCAGGGCGACCACGGTGGCGGCCAGCAGCAGGAACCCGCCGGTGGTCTCCTGGCGGAGGAACTCGGCGAACTCGCCACGAGCGGGCAGCGCCTGGCCTACACGCACGTTGATCGCGGCTCGCGCGTTGACCACAGCTCGGGTGCGCACCAGGGGGAGGTCCTTCCAGGAAACGCCGACGCCGGACGCCGACCAGACTTCCCGGCACACCAGTTCAGTAGTTCAGTAGTGATGCCATCCTGGCACAGCGGGCCACGGATTTTCCGGTCTTGGCGTCCCAGCTGGTGCAATCCATCGGTCATGGAGCCCAGCGGCCGGGACGTCGGTGTGGCCTGCGATGTCGCTCCCGGCGGAGGCACGGCCGGTGAACATACAAAGCTGAACATACGAAAACGTACGAAGGAGTCCGGTTCAGCCACCCGGCTGGCTCGTCGCGGCTTTCTCGCGCGAACGTCCGATCACCCTGCGGATGAGCGGTTCGACCACACGCGCGGCCACCGGACCGAGAATCGCCATGATCAGCACATAGCAGGCGGCGAACGGGCCCAGCTGTGGTTCCACCCCGGCCGCGACCGCCAGACCCGCGATGACGATCGAGAACTCGCCCCGCGCGACCAGCGCGGCCCCGGCCCGGTAACGGCCCATCGTGCCGATCCCGGCCCGGCGCGCCGCCCACCACCCGGTGAGGACCTTCGTCACCACCCCGGCGACCGCCAGCAACGAGGCGGCAAGGAGCACCGGCGGTATCTCGGAAGGCTCCGTCTGCAGGCCGAAGAAGACGAAGAACACCGCGGCGAACAGGTCCCGCAGGGGGCTGAGCACCTGCCGCGCCCCCTCGGCCACCGGCCCCGACACGGCGATCCCGACCAGGAACGCCCCGACCGCCGCGGACACCTGGACCTGCTGGGCTGCTCCGGCCACGAGCAGGGCAAGCCCCAGCAGCCGCAGCAGCAGGATCTCGCTGTTGGGGTCCGTGTTCGGATTGTGGACGAGCCGGCTTACCTGACGGCCGAACCTCAACGCCAGGACGAGGACGCAGACCAACGCGCACAGTGCGACCAGCAGTGTGAGCGAGCCCCGGGCAAGCGTCTGCTGGGCCAGCAGTGCGGTGAGGATGGGCAGGTACACCGCCATCGCGAGGTCTTCGAGGACGAGTATGGACAGCACCACGGGCGTCTCACGGTTACCGACACGTCCCAGGTCGGTGAGGACCTTGGCGATGATCCCGGAGGACGAGACAGCGGTGACGCCACCGAGGACGAGCGCGGCCAGCGGACCCCAGCCGAGCAGGAGTGCGGCGCCCACCCCGGGCACGGCGTTGAGCGTCAGGTCGAGCGCGCCCGTGGACGCCTGCCGGCGCAGGCCGTCGAGCAGCTCCTGCGCCGTGTACTCCAGGCCGAGCGTCAGCAGCAGGAGGACGACTCCGATCTCGGCGCCGACCTCGATGAACTCCTCGCTGGCACCCAGCGGGAGCAGTCCTCCGTGCCCGAAGGCAAGCCCTCCCAGCAGGTAGAACGGGATCGGGGAGATGCCCACGACGGTGGCGCAATGCCCGAGCATCCCGAGGGTGAACAGGACCGCGCCCAGCTCGAGAAAGGTCGCGGCTACGTCCACGGGCAACTCTCCACCAACGCCGTGTCACCGGCTGATGCTGTGATCAACCGGTGCGGAACAACTCGGCGACAGCAGCGGTGTTCTCCGGCGTCCCGACAACGACAACGACGTCACCGGCGACAAAGCCGAAGCTCGGACGCGGGGACGCGATCACCTGCTGGTCGCGGACGACGGCGACGATCGAGGCCCCGGTCCGGGTCCGCGCCTGGGTCGCTCCCAGCGTCCGGCCGTCGTAGGAGGAGCCGGGAGCGATTCTGATCTGGTCACCGACGATGCCCGCGAAGGCCTCACCGAGGTTGTTCAGCCGCTCGACGATGTGCGGGGCGCCCAGCAGCTCCGCCAGGGCGTCACTCTCCTCGGCGGTCAGCGGAACAGACTCCCTGCAGGTGTCCGGATCGTCGGTGTCGTAGACCACCAGCTCGCGGCGGCCACCGTGATGTGACACCACGCCGACCCGTCGGCCGCTGCGGGTCCGGAAGTCGTGCCGCAGCCCGATGCCCGGAAGCGTAGTCTCCTCCACGTTCACTGCGGCCCCTCCAGCGAACCCGACACGGACACCGAAACACAATGATCGAAATTCCGGGCCCGCTTCTGGCGCTTCGACCCTCTGGCTGTCCAACCATACGCAATGCCACTGTAACGCGGACCGGCCCGCCCCGAGCCGTGTCCGGCGGATCACGGCTGGGGCCCGCACCGGGCTGACAGGCAGCCGGTGAACAGCGGGAAGGAGCATTCCCCGGATACCGTGACGAGGACGTCCAGCTCTCCTGATGCCGGACGCATGACAAGGACGACGGTTCACGAAGGTTCACCAGAAGGCGGTGCCGCGGTGCTGAACAGGAGTGCTCGCCTCATCCGCCGGATCGTGGTGAGCACGGTCGGCGTGGCCGTGCTGGGGGTGGGTGTGGCCCTGCTCGCCCTGCCCGGCCCGGGCTTTCTCGTCATCGCACTGGGGTTCTTCGTCCTGAGCCTGGAGTACGAATGGGCCCGCCGGCAGTTCGAGCAGGCCCGGCGCAAGGCCGCCGACCTTGCCGACCAGGCCGCGGCGAGCGTGTGGTCGTCAGCGTTCACGATCCTGTTCGGGCTCGGGATGGTCGCGGTGGGCGTCGCCTGGATCGTGGTGAAGACGCTGCCGTTCTCCTCCCCGTGGACGGGCGGAAGCATGATCTTTGGCGGGGTGGTGATCCTTGCCACCATCCTGTTCAGCCTGTGGCAGGCCAAACAGGCTCGTGACGCCGGTGAACCGACCCCGGCCGAACTGCTCGACCGCGAGGAGGAGCAGAAGCGCCACAAGCACATGTCGTCCACGTCCGTGTCCACCTCCACCGTGCCCCCGACCTCCTCCACCGACGGGTAGCCCACGGATAGTCGCCGACGGATGGCTTGGAGCCAGCGTGCTCCCCGCGGCGCCAGCCGCGAGAAGTTCCCAGCCAACCAGCCAGCCCGCCGTTCCCATTCACTGGCAAGTCCGCCGATGCGACCGGAGAATCCTCTTTTCCAGTTTTTTGGGCCATGAATCGTTCGCGACGGTGGGAACCATGTCGCATCGAGCGCCGAAAAATTTTCCGGAGAGAGCCGGAGATTTATCCGCAAGGGCCGCCCGGGAGTAGAATTCAACCCGTCCCGAGTCAGCACTCAAGAGTCAGCACTCAAGAAGGAGCGTGACGGGATGGAACAACAGCAGGCGCAGCAGATAGAGCAGCAGTTCCGGCAGAACTGGCAGCAGATCCGTTACCGGATTCTCGATCAGTTCGGCCAGGTGGGGTCCTCCGATCTCAACGCGGCCCGCGATGTCAACGACCTCGTCCAGCGGATCGCGGACAGGTCGAACCACAGCGAGCAGTACGTCGCGAGGCGACTGAGGGAACTCGCCGACGTCGGCGCACAGGCAAGCCAGGCACAGGCGACCCGGGCAACCCAGGAAGCGACTCCGAGCGGCCAGCAGCCGTTCGGGGGGCGGCAGCAGCCGGCTCGTGAGGCAGGTACGCAGCAGGGCACCCAGCAACGTTCGTTCGGGGCAACCAGCCAGTAGCGCATCAGGACTCGGGCCTCCCACCTCCAGATCGGCTATCCGGATCGGCACCGCCGATCCGGGAGGAATCCCGAACGCGAGAAACATGATCGCGCCGCCTTCGGCCCTCTGGATGAAGCAGTCGGCCAGGTAGCTTCGGCAGCACACAGGTCCAGGCCGCCTGGCCGGCCCCGCAAGACGAATCCGTCCTGGACACGCCCCCCGACCGACCGGGACAAACATGTGTTCGATTAACATGCACCCTGGTCATGTCTCGGCTTTTGCGCTCACGCTGCGGCATCTGCCCAGGCCAGGCGGATGGTCCGGATTTGTTCGGGGGTGGGCTCATAAGGCAGGTCGGCACAATATTGGGCAGCGATGAGGACGCGGCGGAGTTTGGTGAGCATGTCGTGGTAGCTGGGGTGGGCTTTCGTCGAGCATCCCACACGCCGTGCGCCGGGCCGGCGCGGCGATCAGCCCGGTCACCAACCCGGTGAACGTGCCGAACGTCCTGGCCGTGAAGCACAGCCGAAACGCCTCCAGCACGCGAGCCAGCGACAGCGGAGGACACGGTATCGGCGGCAACCCCAACCGGAAGGGGACACGAGTTGTCAATGTTGCTGGCCTGAACTCCCGTGATCACGCCGACGCGCCGCAGCCCGAACTGCCACGATGCAAGCCCCGTCCGGACAGGACCCGCTCATTGAGAAACTCTGCGTACCAACTATCTGAGAAACCGCAGCTCAGCAACATCGCAGGCGTGCTTAAGGATCCGATCACCGCTGCAGCTCGACGCTCGCGTCCGCTGGGGGTTCGGCAACTGCATCAGGTCATCTGCGTCCCACGAGGTGGAACACCCGGCTGAGGTGCCGGTAGGGATCACGTCGGCTGGCTTCAAGTTCTACCTCGGCGATCCTGGTCAGCTCGTCCTCGTCGTCGAGGGTCATCCAGTCGGTGAACAGCCACACGCCATACCAGGCCAGCGGGCGGACTCCGTGATCAGCGAACATGCCGCTGAGTTCCTCGACGGTGTCGGCACGCGTGTCCAGACCCAACACTCCGCGCTCCCCACGGGCGTGGAAGGCGGCCTGCGCGTCGTCCCACCGATGCTCCAGCGCAGGGCGGACGGCAAGGGTCGCCGCGTTGAGTGCCATCACCGAGACGATGCCGTCCACGGCGGTGCACGCGCACAGGGCCTCGATCATCGGGGTCGGCTCGGGCAGATACATCAACACGCCGTGACACAGCACAGCGGCAAATCGTCGGCCCTGCGTCAGTGAGGGCGCGTCCTCGCCGCTTCCCAGCACCAGCCGAACACGGTCGCGAACGTCGGCTGACTCGGCGGCCAGACGCTGCTCTGCGGTGGCAAGCATCGCCTCGGACGAGTCGAGCAGGACAATCTCATAGCCCAGGCGGGCCAGGGGAAGCGACTGGTGTCCGGCGCCCCCGCCCACGTCGAGCACGGCTGCCGGTGGCGGCGGCAGGTGATCCATCAGGTGGCGGTGCAGGACATACGTGCGCACCCGGCCCTTCACCGTCGCGTATGCACCCTCGACGAACCGGTCCGTCAAGTCAGCCCAGACATCCTCGGTCACGACAACCATCCTGCCTGTACCTACCTCAGCGATGACATCCGGTCCGGGCTGTCCGCTTAGCGATCCCCCAACGGACAGTTCGGCGTGTGAACACTTGTTCGACGAGACTGTGAAACTCAAGGTCATGTATGCGCGGATCGGCGACTGCCAGGTTGGCGTCCCGGCAGCGGATCAGGCACAAAAGCGCCTATACTTCTATTGAAAGGAACTGTTTAGCCGAACGATATCGGAGAGCCGTGCCCGATGCGCAGAACCACTCTCATGTACAGGCCCACGCGGTGACCGATCCGTTGAAGGAGTGGGCACCACAGGGGATCGACATCTCGAAGCCCAGCATCGCGCGGGTGTATGACGCTCTGCTGGGAGGCAAGGACAACTTCGCGGTGGACCGTGCTATAGCCGACCATTTCGCGCAGTTGCTGCCCGAGGTCCAGCAGGCGGCCTGGTACGAGCGGGCCGTACTCGGCCGTGGGGTGCGCTACCTCCTCGAACAGGGAATCCGCCAGTTCATTGACCTGGGCTCCGGGCTGCCGACCGCGCGCAACACCCACCAGGTTGCGCAGGAACACTCCCCCGACACCCGGGTGGTGTACATCGACAACGACCCGATCGTGCTGGCACACAGTCAGGCGCTGCTCGCCGAGAACCCCAACACCATGGTGATCAACGCCGATCTACGCTCGCCCCAGGAGGTCCTGGACCACCCGCGCCTACGCAGCCTGCTCGACCTCGACCAGCCCGTCGGCCTGATGCTGCTCGGAGTCATCCACCACCTCAACGACCATGAGAACCCCGACGGGGTCGTGCAGGCATACAAAGACGTTCTTCCCTCCGGCGGTTACATGTTCCTCACCCATTTCGTCGCCGACGGCGAGCGCACCACGGGCCTGGAGAAGATGTTGCTCGCGGAACTGGGCACCGGGCGATTCCGCACCATCGAGAAAATCACCAGCTACTTCGACGGCCTGGAGCTCGCCGAGCCGGGTGTCGTCTCCAACCCTCTGTGGCGCCCCGACGAACCGGTACCCACACCGCTGACGCTCACCGAAACGCTCATCGCCGCAGGTATCGGCCACAAGCCCTGAACCGACGCCCGTGCCCGCCCCACGCCGCGACAGGCAACGCGATCATTCTCCTTCCGCGCACGTAGCCAACCCCCTCCACCGACACGATCGTGCGGGCCGGGCAGGCGGCGTACCAGATGGACAACGACCCGGACGATCTCCGGGCCGGCCACTCGAATAATGGGTCAACGACCGGTCGTACCAGTGGCGGAGCAGCCGGTACGACCGCGCAACAGCACCGGTTCCGCGGGGCGGGGATGACCGCGGCCCACCATTCCAGCGCGGGCGCCTGGTCCGCTCCACCGAAACCCGTCCGTTCCCCGAAACCGATGACCGGACGGGGTAGTGACGCCGGGGCTTCGACCCGGCGTCAGGTCATGCCGGCGTGGGCACGGGTATCCGCCAGCACAGATCGCTGCCGGGGATCGTGAAGGTCTGCCCGTCGGGGGTGATCGTGAGGAGGAACCTGCCGTAACCAGGCCAGCCATGACTGTCCCAGCCGTCCAGGGTGTCCTCAATGATCGGCCAGATCGGATCGTCGCCGTAGTCACGTACGCGAAGCCCGCCCCCTCGTGGACGCGAGCAATGGAGAAACGATCGGGGTTCGAAGTCCGAAAGAAGGAGTCACGGTCGGTGCCCTGGAAAAAACCCATGTAGGACAGGTCCGGGATCCGGGCTTGGAGGAGAAAACGGAAGGTGGCATCGTGGAAGACCGCGGGATCAAGATTACTGATCCGCTCCTGTGACGGATCGCGCTCCGGAATGACGAACATCGGAAGCGGAGGGGATGCCTGAAGACGCGGCACCATGAAGAACAGAGGCCGCTCATCGAGCAGGCCGCTGGCTGTCCCGTCGTCATGCACGTCCAGCAGGGCAGAGGTGCCGGTGAGAACATCATCAACACCCGCGAGCTCCTCCGGACGCGGGGCGTGGCCGTCCGGTCCGTCACACTGATCTCGCGGCCTTACCAGCAGCGCCGGGCTTTCGCCACGTGCCGCATGCTCTGGCCGGACGTCGAGGTCCAGTGCGCATCCCGGCCGCTTGCCCTGGACGACTACGTGGCGAGCATCGGCGACCCCGACCGTGTGGTGAACATGCTCGTAGGAGACACCCAGCGCATCGAGGTCTACGCCGATCGCGGGTTCGCCATCCCCCCGCCGGTGCCCGACGAGGTGCGTGCGGCCTTCCGCACCCTCGTCCAGGCCGGGCGCGACAGGACCAGGGAAGTTACTCGCCCTGGGTGAACTCACTGATACCGATCACGTTCGGTTGTGTATGCACGCACCGGTAGATCGCGGCCTTGTCGGCTGCTGAGGCGGACGTGATGTCGTAGCGCAAAGGGTAAACACGACTACTCTGGGCGTTGTTGTGGTCAGGTGGCTCCTGCACGGCCCCGCCGGCTGTGGGGCATGCGGCGCGGACCGCGTCCTTCTGGGCATCGGTCGCGGTCGGGGTGAAGTAGACCACCGCCTCGACGCGCGGTGAGGGCCCCGCTACCGTGACGTAGATGCCGAAGGCGACCAGACCGGCCAGGGCGAGCACACCCAGCACCACCCAGCGCCGATTATGCCGATCTGTTAAGGTCCGGCGCGCTCCGGCCATGGCCTGCGCCACGGCCGGTTGCGGCGGACGCCGGTCACCCGCCCGTGCCGTCTTGCCCAACGCTGGCGTGTCCAGCACTTCGTCCGGTACGTCCTGCGAGGTCACGGGCCTTCCTTCGGCGCAGTGGCTGCCTGCTGCAACGGTTACGGCCAGCATGACACCGATCGGCACGGCGCCGATCGGGACGCGGCGATCGGTGTCCGCAATCCGACCATCGCGGCAAGGCGTGTCCCCAACCTAGCGCTGTGGACGGGGCCGTAAGGTAAGCGGTCTTGCCGCTCGCGCTGACTGACACGTGCGATCCACGTCACACCCGGAGCCACACCCAAGACCTGAATCCAAGCCGGCCCAATGCGTTTCGATCACGGGGGACCAGGAGTATCGCGCAACGATCTCCTGGCGATCGTCTGTGTTCGTGGTGGCGGAGGGCCCCGAGAGACCCCGGAGAGACCGTGCCCTCCCGCATTGAGGACTACGCGCTGATCGGCGACACCCATTCGGCCGCGCTGGTCTCCAGGGACGGTTCGATCGACTGGCTGTGCCTGCCCCGGTTCGACTCGACCGCATGCTTTGCCGCACTGCTCGGTGACAACGACTCCGGCCACTGGAGGATCGCGCCGGTCGATCCGGTACTCGCGGTGAGCAGACGCTACCGCGGCGACACCCTCGTCCTCGAAACCGACATGACCACGGCGAGCGGAACCGTGCGGATCGTCGACGCGATGTACCCGCGCTCCGGCGAACACCTCGTGCTGCGGCTCGTCGAGGGCATCGAGGGCACCGTGCGGATGCGCAGCGAGACCCGCATCCGCTTCGACTACGGCTCGATCGTCCCGTGGGTGCGCCGCTTCGACGACCACACGATGATCGCGGTCGCGGGTCCCGACGCGGTCACCCTGCGCACGACCGCGCCGATGGAGGGCCACGACATGGCCACCTACGCGCAGTTCACGGTCTCCGCCGGCCAGTCCGTGCCGTTCTCCCTGACCTGGTGCCCCTCGCACCGCCCGGCGCACGCCCGCATCGACGTCCGCCGGGCGATCGATCTGACCGAGTCGTGGTGGGCGGACTGGATGGCTGGTTGCACCTACGACGGGCAGTGGCAGGACGCCGTCCGCCGCTCCCTGATCACCCTCAAGGCACTGACCTACGCACCGACCGGCGGCATCGTCGCGGCGGTCACGACCTCCCTGCCGGAGATGATCGGCGGTGTCCGCAACTGGGACTACCGTTACTGCTGGTTGCGGGACGCCACCATCACCCTGCTCGCCCTGCTCGACGCCGGGTTCACCAGCGAGGCCACGGCATGGCGGGAATGGCTGCTGCGGGCGGTGGCCGGCGACCCCTCGCAGGTCCAGATCATGTACGGCGTCGGCGGCGAGCGCCGGCTGCCCGAGTACGAGATACCGTGGCTGCCCGGCTACGAGGGCTCGGCTCCCGTCCGGATCGGCAACGGCGCCGTCGACCAGTTCCAGCTGGACGTCTACGGCGAGGTACTCGACGCGCTGCATGTCGCCCGGGTGGCCACCGACGTGGACGGCCAGGACGACTCGTGGGCGCTGCAGACCAAGCTGATGGACTTCCTGGAGACCGGATGGCGCAAGTCCGACGAGGGCATCTGGGAGGTCCGCGGGCCGCGGCGGGACTTCGTCCACTCCAAGGTGATGGCGTGGGTGGCGGTGGACCGGGCCGTCAAGGGCATCACCGAATGGGGGCTACCCGGACCGCTGGACCGCTGGACGGCGCTACGGGCCGAGATCCACAACGAGGTCTGCGCCCGCGGTTTCGACCCCGCCCGCAACACCTTCACCCAGTTCTACGGCTCCACCGAACTGGACGCGGCTCTGCTGAACATACCGCTCGTCGGCTTCCTGCCGGCAACGGACCCGCGTACGGTCGGCACGGTGGCCGCCATCGAACGCGAACTCATGCAGGACGGGTTCGTGCTGCGCTACCCGACCGCGGAGGACGGCTCGGTGGACGGCCTGCCTGCCGGTGAGGGCGCCTTCCTCGCCTGTACCTTCTGGCTCGCCGACAACTACGCCCTGTCAGGACGGGTGCGCGAAGCCCAGGAGCTGTTCGAGCGACTGCTCGCCCTGCGCAACGACGTCGGGTTGTTGTCGGAGGAGTACGACCCCCACCTCGGGCGGATGGTCGGCAACTTTCCGCAGGCATTCAGTCACGTCCCGCTGGTCAACACCGCCCGGACGCTGACCGACGCCCTGCGCGGCAGGCCGCGCTCCCGTACCGATCGGGCCTATCCCCCGGGCCACTTCTTCGGCTGACTCCCTCGATCGTCGATTGTCCATGTCGAACCAGCCGGCCGAAGAGCGCGATCATAGTTCTTCCCCTGCGCTCGGAGGCCGCGGGAAACAAGAAAACCAGCCCGACCGGAGAGCGCGCGATCATCACTTTTCATCGCGCGCTCGCAGGTCCAGGGAATCCTAGGAACCAGGAGCGGAACGCGTGGCGGGTCGGGTCGCGGTGATCGGTGGCGGCATTCTCGGGCTCGCGGTGGCCCGGCGGATCGGGCAGGTCGATCCGGCCGCCACGGTGACGGTCTTCGAAAAGGAGCAGGACGTCGCCCGCCATCAGAGCGGGCACAACAGCGGAGTCGCCCATGCCGGTCTGTACTACCAGCCGGGATCGCTGAAGGCAACACTGTGCCGACGAGGCGTAGCCTTGCTCAAGGAATACTGTGCCGCTCACGGCATCCGCTACGACGAATGCGGCAAGGTCGTGGTCGCGGTCGACGACAGTGAGCTGGGCCGGCTCGCCGACATCGCGAACCGGGCGCAGGCCAACGGCGTCCCGAACACGACCATGCTGGACCCGCACGACCTGCGCCGCTACGAACCACATGCCCGCGGGGTGGCCGCGTTGCACTCCCCCACGACCGCGATCGTCGACTACCCGGCGGTGGTCCGGACGCTGCGTGACGGCGTGTGGGACGCCGGCGGAGCGGTGCGCACCGGCAGCGAGGTCGTGTCCGTCGAGGAGCGTTCCGACGGTGTCCACCTGGGCCTGCGGGTTCGGGGAAGCGCCCGGGTGGCTCCCAACGGCACGCACGCGACCGCGTCCAAGGCCGGCGGTACGCTCTCGGCCGTCTCGACGGTGGTCGGGCCGTTCGACCTGCTCATCGCCTGCGCGGGCCTGCAGTCCGACCAGGTGGCCGCACTCACCGGCGAGGAGCCTTCACCGCAGATCGTCCCATTCCGCGGCGATTACTGGCTGCTACGACCAGAACGCCTCGGCCTCGTGCGTGGGCTGATCTACCCGGTACCGGACCCGCGATATCCGTTCCTCGGGATCCATCTGACCAGGAGGGTGGACGGGAACGTGCTGGTCGGCCCGAACGCGGTCCTCGCGACCGCCCGCGAGGGGTACACCCGCCTGACCGTGCAGGGGTCGGAGCTGCGCCGGACGCTCGCGTGGCCAGGCTTCCGGAAGATGGCGCGACAGCACTGGCGGACCGGGGCCAAGGAGATCCTGCGCACGGCGAGCCGGCATGCGTTCATCGCCGAGGCCCGCCGGTATGTCCCGCAGTTGCAGTCCGGTGACGTGGTCCGGGGCCCCTCCGGCGTCCGCGCGCAGGCGGTCGCGCGCGACGGCAGCCTGGTGGACGACTTCGTGCTGTCGATACGCGGAAAGATCGTACATGTCCGGAACGCCCCGTCACCGGCAGCGACCGCTTCCCTGGCCATCGCCGAGCACATAGTGAGCAAGGTCGTCGCCGAGCCGGCCACATAGATATACATATGGTAATGATTTGACCATCGATTCGCAGAGCGGACCACCCGGACACGGACTACCCCGGATCCCCTGCCGAACCTCGTGCCCCGGTGCCGTGCTCCGGTGAAGGACCACGCGGGGCAACGGTTGGGATGCGAGGCTCTCAGGGTGTCCTCGTCGACGGATTCTGCTGCCGCGCGTGGGAAGGCCGGCCTGGGGCCGGCTGGGGCTCCCCTGCCCCATCCCGACCTTGCCGCCCGGTGGCGGGCGGCTCGCGAGCCGGCCGCGATCACGCACCTTGACGCCGCCGGGTGTGCGCGGACGAGCCGGGCCGCGATCGCCGCCCACGCCGAGTACCTCACCGAGGAAAGCCGGGTCGGCGGGTATGTCGCGGAGATCCGTCACAGCCAGACGCTGACGCAGGCCAGGGCGAACCTGGCACAGCTGCTGGGTCCAGGTCTCACCGCGGACGACGTGACCTTCCATCACTCGGCCTCCACCGCCTTCGCGGCGCTCATCGACGCCTGGCCCCTGCCCGCCGGTGGCCGGATCGGTGTGGTGCCCAGCGAGTTCGGTTCCAACGCGATGGTGCTGGCCGCACGCGCGGCCCGCGACGGCATCGAGCTGGTCGACCTGCCCGTCGACGGCGACGGGCGCATCGACCTCGACAGGCTGGGGCACTCCGAACTCGCCGGGCTGGACCTGGTGACCTTCCCGCACGTTCCCAGCCAACGCGGGATCGTCCAGCCGGCGGCCGAGGTAGCCGCCCGTGCCGCGGCGGCGGGCGTCCCGCTCCTGCTCGACGTCGCCCAGTCCCTCGGGCAGGTCCCGACCACCAGGATCGCCGCGGCGGCGTACGTGGGGACCTCCCGCAAGTGGCTGTGCGGACCGCGGGGGGTTGGCATCCTCGCGGTCCAGGCGCACATCTGCGATCAGCTCACCCCGTCGGCTCCAAACCTGCACACCGCAACCTGGGACGCAAGCCGGCCGCCGGACCCGCTGGTAACCCTGCGACCTGGACCTGCCGGACCTGCCGGACCTGCCGGATCGGCGTCCGGACCTCCCGGATCGACTTCCGGACCCCGAGCGCGAGAGAAATATGATCACTCCGCCTTCGGCCCGCTGGACGGGATCGCCCGGATGGGGATCGGGGAATCGGCCGCAGCTGCCCGGCTGGGTCTGGCCGTTGCCGTCGCCGAACTCCTCGCCGCCGGGCCCACGGCGGTCCACGCGCGGATCGCGGCTCTCGGCGCGCTCGGACGGCAGCGCCTGGACGGGGTCGCCGGCTGGCGGGTCCGCGAGCCGGCGGCGGAATCGACCGGGATCATCACGCTCATCCCGCCCGACGGGGTGGACGTGCATGCCATCCGTGATCAGCTGTACACCGATGCCGGCATCCTGACGAGCGCGATCCCGACTGGTCGCGCGCCCAGGGACATGACCGGCCCACTGCTGCGCGCGAGCCCGCACGCGTACACCGATCCCGGCGAGCTCGAGGCTCTCGCGGACGGCCTGGACAGGCTCACCCGGCGATGACCACCGGTTTCCGGTCAGCAGCCACCGGTTTCCGATCAACTGGTCACGATCATTCGTCTTGCGTGTCCTGCCGCGCCCGCCGCGTGCTCCTCCTGGTCCAGTGAGGCGTGAACCGCGCCAGCACCGCGCCTGCGGCAACGACGAGCCCGCCCAGGAGTGTGATCCACAAACCCGGCCCCAGCTCGACCGAGAGATTCAGCTCGATGCCGCCAAGCTGGTTGGCACCCAGCAACCGGACCATGTCGATCACGGCGATCAGGGCGATTGCCATGCCGGTCACAGCCGTGACAATCCACCGCCAACCACTCCGGTCACGACCGATCAGCAGCCCGCCGAGAACGACCGACAGGACACCGAGCAGCGCAGTCGCCCCGCCGTAGTACTGACCGGCCTCGGTCCCCCGGAGCGGGATCTCCACGAGATCGAAGGCGGTGATGGTCGCCCAGGGCATGGCCGAACCGACAATGGTCATGGCACCAGCGATGAGCACGAGCAGGCCTCCCAGCGGTCGCGCCGGCCGGTCCGCGGTACCCGCGGGGCCTGCGCTACCCGCCGCGGAGCCCGCCGGCCCACCGTCAGCGTCCCCCGTATGGGCTCCGATCGGCGCGCCCCACAGAAAATCCGGCCTGGTGCCGCCCGGCTCGCCCCTGCTCGGCTCATCCGCGGCGGTACCCGCGGGCCATGGCACACGCTGGGACGCCGGCGGTGGAACAGACGGTGGAACAGCAGCCGCGTCGGAGGTATCCGTGCCACCGGCATCCGGCCTGCCGTCACCGTCCGGCCGGGCCCAGCGCGGATCAGCCGTCAACGCGTGTGCTGCACGCCGCTCGGCACGCCACCGGCGCAACTGCTCCGACTCACCGTCCTCGCCGATCGGCCGGAGCTGCTGGCCGGCACCGCCGGCCGGACCGCGCACCCGGTCGTCGGACGGGTCTGCGCCAAGCGGCCCCGGAGCCTGCTCCGCCCGGGCCTCTCCGATCGGCTCCCGGACCCCGAGCGCGAAAGAGTCATGATCACGCTGCCCTTGCCTGTCCAGGTCCGCGTCCGCCACAGGCTCGACCGCCGAGAGCGCCCACGGGCTCGGTTCCTGCTCGGGCACACCTTCCTCCCGTTTCTTTCCGATCGACGGTCAAACGACTCCGCATGACCGGTGGACCTGGGCCTCCCGAACCTCCCGGATCGGTACTCCAGAGGACTGCCGACCGACACCCATCCGGCTGGTGACACCCCGTCCTCGGTCGCTTTTGGTCGTACCACGCGGTCGGGCAGTATGCGCGGCCACTTCCCGGAACAAAATCCCCCACGGGCACAGTCGATCGCTCCGGTCCTTCGGCCCGATCGGTCGGTAGGCCCGTCCCGATCCCGGTGGACTACCCGGCGGGACGGACGCCCCGCAGCAGCCAACCACCGGCAAGCGAGATCAGCCCCGCCACCATGGTCAGAACGAGCCCAGGCGCGGGAACAACGCTGATCTGGTCGGCGGACAGGGTCCGGAAGGACGACAGTGAGGGTGGTCCGGCGACAAGATCCATGATGGCGAACACGGCAACCCCCGCCCCCAGCACCATCGCCACGGCAGCGTCCGCGGCGCCCGAGCGGCGGCCGAGCACGCGCGCCACACCGATCACCAACAGGACGACCGCCACCACCAGGGTGATCCGACCGTCACCAACCGCCAGGCCGGTGAACGTACGGGTGTCCTCACCATCGCTCAGTCTGCTCCACGGCAACCCGGCGGCAACCCCGCCGAGGCCGCCCGCGCCAGCCAGGAGCATGCCTGCGAGCCGGTCGCGGACGTCGGGTTTCGGCTCCGTGAGCACGACTGAAGCCGAGCTGTGCGGATTGGTGTCGGGTGTGGCCTCCGGTGCGTCCTCGGACCGTGAGTCTTCGGGCAGCGGGCCGTCCGGTATGTCCTCATGCGGTATGCCGCCCTCATGCGTGCGGCCATCAGGCAGGCTGCCTCCGGACGAACCGCTTCGGGACCGGCCGCCCCCGGACGGGCCCGCGGCGGGTCCGGCGTCGTCGGGCTCGGCAGACTTGGGCTCAACAGACTCGGGCGCCGCGGGCCGTCCGGGGAAAGCGTTCCGCGGGATGACGCGCGGCGGGGAGAGCACAACCGCGGGGTCGAGGCCGGGACGGGACTCGGTGTCGCCGATGCCCGGTCGAGGCTCATGCCGAGGCTCATGAGGCCCGGGTGGCGCCTGGCGGCTGAAATACCCGACCGCGGATCCGGTGGCGGTGGTCGGGTAGGTTGATCGCGGTCCGTCGCTGGGCCGTGCGGCCTCGACCGATCCGGCGGATTCACTCCCCGCGTCGGCGGACGGGTCGGCCGGCGGTGTCCGGTGGATCCGTGACGTCTGCTCCCACGTTGCCGGACGGCCCTCGACCGGCGGCACCGACACGTCCCGGTTGGGGTGCGGCGAAGCGGAACCACCACGGTTTTCATGCTGGCTGCCCTGGCTGTCGCGCCCATGCGACTGGTGTGGTGTGTCCGGCTGCGCGGACTGCGGATACCACGGACGGTCGTTCGGCCCTGCCGGCCGCACAGCGGATCGGCCCTCGGGCAGGGATCCGCGTGTTTGCGGCCGGCCTGCAGCCGACGACCCCGAGCCTGTCTGTGACGGATATGTCTGCGTCCGCGGCGTCGGGGCAGGACGCAAAGCACCCGCGGCCGGAGATTGCGGTGATACGGCCGGAGATTGTGCTCGTGCGGCCGGAGGCTGCGGCCGTACGAGTGGAGGCCGTGCGTCCGGCCGTATTTCGGGCGAGTTCCCCGGACGCTGCGACCCTGATCGCGCCGGGAGTGGTCGGCCGGAAACGGCACGATCAGGGGAGCCGGTGGCGGTCTGCTGGTCGGCCCGGCCGACGGAAGAACCCGCGGAAGAAGAAGGCTGCTGCGCCGCAGGCGGTCCGGCGTCGCCCGGCTTGATCCCGCCTGGTGGATCTCCAGCCGGCTGTGCGCGGTCCGGGACGATCGGTCGCAGGCGCGGCTGCTGAGGACTCGTGGGCTCTGGGCGCGGCGGCTCCACCCGGCGAAGCTCCACCCGGCGAAGCTCCACGCGGCGGGGCTCCGGAGGCGGCGGGACCCGTCGCTCCACCCGCGCAGGCTCGGCACGCGAGAGTTTGACACGCTGCGGCTCAACCGGCCGGGGGTCGACACGTGGGGGCTCCACCCGCGCAGGCTCGGGCCCACAC
>NZ_CAAAFR010000056.1:0-16379 GCF_900634745.1 Protofrankia symbiont of Coriaria ruscifolia | reverse complement strand
CCGCCGGCTGTTGTGCCGCCGGCTGTTGTGCCGGCTGTTTCGACGCGTCCGTCCTGGCAGGGCCGGACGTGAGGTTCTCGCCAGCAGCGGTCCTACCTGCGACGCGGCCATCCGCGGGAGGCGTGGCCGGCCGCACGGCAGGCCCCTGCCAGGACGGTGCTCCGGCACGCTGCCCGGTTGGACCGGGTACCCAGCCGGTCGCCCCCGCGGGACCGGCTGTCGTTCCGGGACGTGGGGCCGCGGCTGGACGCTCACCCTGTGACACACCCGACGTGCGATCTGCCGGTGGACGGACGGGCGACGGCCGGCCCCCGGACGGCGGTGCGGAGCCGGCGGCACCAGCGTCGGCGGCACCAGCACCGGCGGTACCGGTGGCGGTGGTGCTGGTGCTGGTGCTGGTACCGGCGCCGGTGGCGCCAAAACGTGGTGGCTGGGCCCGGGAATGTCCGGACGTCGGCCGAGTGCCCGTCCCGGCGGCAGCGCCCGCTGCGGGAGGGGCGGGTGCCTTCGGCCGATCGGACGGATCCGCCGGGCGTCCAGAAGCCTTCTTCGCGCCGTCGACGTTCGCACCTTCCCCGTCGGACGGGTTCGCGACCGGACCGGATCCGGCGATATCAGCAACCTGGTCGGTCCGGCGAGACCGCTGCGGCGGCTGTTCGGTCATTGCACACGCTCCCGGGTCACCTGGGCCGAGTCAGGCCCAGCGTAATCCGGAACATGCACCGTCTCAGTAGCCGCTATACAACGTATCGTAAACGACATTACCGTGCGTTCGCCTGACCGGTCACACACTCACGCAAGGCCCGCGGATGCCCATGCGCCGGTCCGACCCCTGACTCCAGCAAAATCCTCATCAAGGAAGACCCTACGGCCCGACGTCCGCCCCTGGGGATCGCTCCAGGTGATCCGCACGATACGCCGGCCCGCGCCACGACCGCCCGGAAACCGGGGTCGGCCACAGTTATCTCAAGTGGCCACGGCATCCAATCTACGAATCCATTACGACAACCGACACGGAAAACGAAACTTCAAACACCGCAAAGCGCGCCGGCGTCAGATCCTCACCATGTCGACATCCGATCGTAACCCCTGACGATCACGGTAACCGACCCGGCACTCCAGGGGTCCCCACATTGCGGGAAAACAGCGTCCAACCACCACGGGTGAGGCAACACCCGCCATCACAGGTGAAACAGCCCCACCATCCCCCTTGCCGATCATCATTAGATGATCGGCAAGCCCACCACAACGACCAGCCCCGCGCACCAGGGTTCCAAATTGGGGCAAAACAACAATTTGGGAGAAGGTTAGACTTCTTCGCCGATCCGGTGCACCCGGATGGTGTTCGTCATCCCGGCCACGCCGGGCGGGGTTCCGGCCACGACGACGACAAGCTCACCGGGCTTGCAGCGCTCCAGCTGGAGCAGCGCGCTGTCGACCTGCCGCACCATCTCGTCGGTACTGTGCGCGAACGGGACCAGGAAGGTCTCAACGCCCCACAGCAGCGCGAGCTGGCTGCGGACAGCGGGTACCGGAGTGAAGGCCAGCAGCGGGATGGGGCTGCGGTAACGAGCAAGACGGCGGGCGGTGTCCCCGCTCTGGCTGAACGCCACAAGGTAGCGGGCGCCCATGGCACTGCCGACATTGGCGGCAGCCTCCGCCAATGCGCCACCAACAGTACGCGGACGAGTACGCAACGGTGGGATTCGAGCAAGGTCCGTTTCAGCCGTCTCGATGATCCGAGCCATCGTGGACACGGCTTCGATGGGATATTCACCGACACTGGTCTCAGCCGACAGCATGATCGCGTCGGCGCCGTCCAGAACCGCGTTGGCGCAGTCGCTGGCCTCGGCCCGGGTGGGCCGGGGTGCGTGGACCATCGACTCCAGCACCTGGGTGGCCACGATCACAGGCTTCGCGCGCTCGCGTGCCCACGACACGCCGCGCTTCTGCACCAGTGGCACCACCTGCAACGGCAGCTCCACCCCCAGGTCCCCCCGGGCGATCATAAGACCGTCGAACGCCTCGACGATCTCCTCGAGCTGGTCGACGGCCTGCGGTTTCTCGATCTTGGCTAGGACGGGCAGGCGCACCCCGACCTCGTCCATCACAGCCCGGACCTTCTCGATGTCGGCGGCTGAACGGACGAAGGACAAAGCGATCATGTCGGCGGGCAGACCGAGCCCGAAACGGAGATCTTCGGTGTCCTTGTCGGTCAACGCGGGCACGCCGAGGGCCGCACCCGGGATGTTCATCCCCTTGTGATCACTGACCGGGCCGCCGACGACAACCGTGGTGTGGACGTCGGAGCCGACGACCTCGGTAACGTCCAGCACCAGCCGGCCGTCGTCGACGAGGATCCGGTCGCCCTCGGCGACGTCGGAGGTCAGCCCGGAGAAGGTCGTCCCGACCCGGTGCTGGTCACCGACCACGTCATCGGTTGTGATGGTGAACCGGCTGCCGGGTACCAGCGTGACCGGACCGGAGCCGAACTTCCCGAGTCTGATCTTGGGACCTTGGAGGTCGATGAGGATGCCGACGCTGCGCCCGACGGCGTCGGCCGCAGCGCGGATCTGCTGGTAGGCCTGCGCATGCTGCTCGTGGGAGCCATGGGAGAGGTTGAGACGGGCGATGTCCATGCCGGCTTCTACCAGCGCCCGAATCCTGTCGGGCGAGCTGGTGGCCGGACCAAGTGTGCATACAATTTTCGCGCGGCGAGACACGAGACAAGCCTAGAAAATGACCCCGGCGGCCCGGACACCGACCCCACTATCCGCTGGCCGACACCCGAAAAGTTTTCCATCTACAGGAAAAACGCCCTATTCCGTTTACCGGGTGCACTATGCGACGAGCAGGCGTACTGTCACATCGATCCGCACCGCCGTGGGAGCAGGGGTGACGACCGCTCCGGACGTCCCCGCGAGCGCTCCACGCGGCGTGCCGGTCGCGGGCAGGGCAGGCGAGTTCCCAGGTCACGGTGGGTAGACAGATGAGCGAAAACCCGGCGATCCACCGCCATCCGTCCGGCGACATCGACATCGCGCTGCCGTCCGGAGACCCCGAGACGAGTACGGAAAGTACTGACGACCTCACCGACGGCGTACCACCTGACAGCAAGCAGGGACAGCCGGGATAGACCGCACCCCGACCCGGCACTCGGGCCCCACCCGGACGGGCGCGCCGGGCGGTCCGCAACGGCGGGCCGGAAGACCTGTGCGCAACAGCCCGGATGGCCCGCCCACCAGCTCCTGGCAGGCGGGTTGCCTCCGGCCCCGCCTCGCCGGCCGGATCAGCCGACCGTGGCGGCCTTCGTGTCGTCCCGCTCTGCGCGGTCCCGCTCCGCCTCACCCCGATCTGTGTCCCGGTTCTCGGTGTCCACCACGTCCTGGTCCCGGGCGTCCGCCATCGCTGCGCTGTTGGTCGGTTCGACCCGGCCCGCGTCCAGGGCCTGCCCCCGGACCTCGCCGAACCGGCTCTGGCCCCGGGTCTCGAACTGGGTCTCGAACTGGGTGCGGTACAGCTCGGCGTACAAGCCGCCGCGGGCCAGCAGCTCGGTGTGCCGGCCGCTGTCGACCAACCGTCCGTCCTCGACGACGAGAATCCTGTCGGCGTCACGGACAGTCGACAGCCGGTGGGCGATCACCAGCGACGTCCGACCGGCCAGCGCGGTGGCCAGGGCCTGCTGGACGGCTGCTTCGGACTCGCTGTCGAGATGGGCGGTGGCCTCGTCCAGGACGACGATCGAAGGCTCCTTGAGCAGCAACCGGGCGATGGCGAGCCGCTGCTTCTCACCACCGGAGAGCCGGTAGCCACGGTCACCGACGACCGTGTCCAGACCGTCGGGCAGCGCCCGCACGACAGCGCCGATCTGGGCCGCGTCCATAGCCGCCCACATCTGCTCCTGCGTCGCCTCCGGCCGGGCGTAGGCGAGGTTCGCTCGGATCGTGTCGTGGAAGAGGTGCGCGTCCTGGGTGACGACACCCACGGCGTCCCGTAGCGACCGCAAGGTGATGTCCCGAACGTCGTGACCACCGACCCGAACCGCGCCGCTGACCGCGTCGTACATGCGGGGCACCAGCTGGCTGATCGTCGTCTTGCCGGCTCCGGACGGCCCGACCAGCGCGACCAGCTCGCCGGGTTCCGCCCGGAACGACACGTGATGCAGGACGGCCTCGGACGGACGCTTGTCGAGTACCGCCACCGACTCCAGGGAGGCCAGCGACACCTCGTCCGCGGCCGGGTAGCGGAATCCGACATCGTCGAATTCGATCATGGACGAGCCGGGCGGCAGGTCGACCGCGCCCGGCCGGTCGGAGATCGCCGGTGGCAGGTCGAGCACCTCGAAAACCCGCTCGAAGGAGACCAGGGCGGTCATCACGTCGACGTTGACGTTCGACAGCTGGGTCAGCGGGCCGTAGAGGCGCGACAGATAGGAGGTCAGCGCGACGACGGTACCGACCTGCAGGGCCCCCTCGGCGGCGAACCGCCCGCCCACGCCGTAGACGATCGCGGTCGCCAGGGAGGCGACCAGGGTCAGCGAGACGAAGAAGATCCGGCCGTACATGGCCTGAGTGATTCCGATGTCGCGGACCCGGGCGGCCTTGGTCGTGAAGCCGTCGTTCTCCCGTGACGGGCGGCCGTAGAGCTTGGCGAGCATCGCTCCGGAGACGTTGAACCGTTCGGTCATCACCGTGTTCATCGCGGCGTTGAGCCCGTAGCTCTCTCGGGTGAGGTCGGCGAGCTTCGGTCCGAGCAGCCGCGCCGGGACGACGAAGACCGGCAGCAGCAGCAGCGAGACGATCGTGATCTGCCACGACAGCACGACCATCGCGACGAGGACGAAACCGACGGACACGACGTTGGACAGGACCGAGGACAGCGTGCCGGTGAAGGCCGACTGGGCCCCCAGGACGTCGTTGTTCAGCCGGGAGATCAAAGCGCCCGTCTGGGTCCGGGTGAAGAACGCCAGCGGCTGGCGCTGGACGTGGTCGAAGAGCCGGGCCCGCATGTCGAAGATCAGGCCTTCGCCGATGCGCGCGGAGAACCACCGTTGCGCGAGAGCCAGCAGCGCGTTGATGACGGCGATGAACCCGACCAGCGCGGCGAGCGCCTGTACGACGCCCACGCGTCCGGGGATGATGCCCTTGTCGATGATCGCCTTGAAGATCAGCGGAGTCGTCGCGCCGAGCGCGGCATCGACGACGATCAGGACGAGGAAGCCGGCGAGCATCCTCCGGTACGGGCGCGCAAACCCGACGATCCTGCGCAGGGTGCCCGGCCGCAGTTTCTGGTGGGCGATCGAGCGGTCACGCTGGAAGGCCCTCGCGCTGATGGGCGGCCCGCCCTCGACGAATCTCATCAGTAGACCCCCGAAGTTCGCTCCTGCTTACACTGTAACAATGTAAGCGAAAGTAGCAAAGAATCGTTCCCTCACCATGATCTCGACCACAGGGCCGAGGCCGGAATCGGGTCGAGATCGGGCCTGAATCGAGATCGAGTCAGGATCGGGATCGGGATCGGGATCGAGTCAGGATCGGCTGACCGGTGCGGAGATGACTCACCGCAGACACTTCACCCGGATGACCCGGCCGGCGTCGGCGAGCAGCGCAGCTGGGCATCACGCTCCGCGCGTAACTGATCCGGTCTGGACCGCTCACGGCTGTGCAGCAGCAACGCCTTGACCTCGACGGCCGTCTCACGCGGAGCCGCAAGCAGGGCGGCGACAAGCTCCTCCACCGCCCGGTCGAGATCGGCAGGGGCGGCCAGCCGGTCCGCAAGCCCCACGGCCTGAGCCTGCGCGCCGGACAGCCCGCGCCCGGTCACACACAGATCCAGCGCGCGGCCGTAGCCGACCAGGTCGACCAGAGCCCGGGAGACCCCCAGCGCCGGGATACGGCCGTGGTGGATTCCGGGCAGGGACAGGTACGCGTCATCGCAGACAACCCGCAGATCGCAGGCGATCGCCAGGCGAAGAGCGTCAACGGCGTACCCACTGACGACCGCGACACTGAACAGGTCATGGCGGGACAACCAGCCGAGTGCGGCCTGCCATTCGGCGACCGCCCCCGCGTTGTGGTGAGCCGGTTGCTCTTCAACCTTTTGGTCGTCAGACCACTGGCCCTCGGCCGGTTGCTCTTCGGCCGGTCCGGACCGGCCATGACCGGACGGCGGCGAGCCGCCGATGATCCGAAGAACCACGAGCCGGATGCTGCCAGGCAAAGATCGTCCGATGCCGGCCAGCGCGGTGCGCAGCGAGGCGGACAGGGCGGGTGCGCGCACAGCGACGTGATCCTGGCGATCGACGGCGATGGTCGCCCTCGGACCATCGATCGCCAGCGCCAGACCGGCCGCCGCCGGGTCGGCGGCGGCCGGCACCAACATGATCAGACGCTCTTTTTCTTACTGCCTCGGGTAGCGCCGCCCCGGCCCCGCAGAGTCGTACCGGACTCCGAGAGGATCCGGTGAACAAACCCGTACGAACGGCCCGACGACTCGGCGAGGAGACGGATGCTCTGCCCTGCCTCGTACTTCTTCCGAAGCTCTGATGCAAGCTTGTCGCGCTCCGCGCCGGTGATCCGGGTTCCTTTCCTAAGCTCGGCCAATGTGGCCCCCTCCGTGATAGATGATCTGCGAACCGATCTTCACTCAGTTGCGGTGAACGCGCCACTCGAAGTGCATGTGATCCATCACACGATCTCCTTCACGAGCCCGATCGCCCCTCGGCAGATCCGTCGAGCCTTTCTCTTCCTCCCGCCACTGGAACAACAACGCACGACCACGAGACTCCCGTCATTTCACCGGTCGGACCGGGAGAAACGGCGCGTCCAGCAACGTCATGACGACCAGTGTCCCCAGTAGCCCCTACCTGGACCGACAAGGGCTTCGGCGCGTCACGCCGAACACCGCCCGGCGAACACCGGCGAATCCGCGCCGAGGGACATCGTGCACCAGCCGAACGGCGCGCTGCCGGCCTGGTTACGGTGCATATGTGGTCATCACGCCGGAGGAGCAGGCTAAGTGGTCGTCACCGTGGCCATCCCCGGAAATTCGTCCGGGGTCTGCTGGCGCCGGCCGACACCTCGCTTCATCGCTCCCCGTCCATCGCGAGGCGATCGAGGGCTGCCTAAAGGGCCAAAGGCAGCGCGATCATGTTTTTCCCGCGCTGCCGGAGACCCAGGTCCCTGGGTCACCAGAGGGCCAAAGGCAGCGCGATCATGTTTTTCCCGCGCTGTCCTTGGCTCAGCTCCCCGGGCCACGGTGAAGGTGGCTGACGTCCCGATTGCCGCCGCACCATCGGGTAACGGGCCGACCGACAGCGGGCGGTCGGGTATCCATGGGCGCATGGCACGCCTGCCGTTCACCGGCGCCGATTCGGCCCAACCCGCGGAAATCGCAATGTGGATCGCCGCGGTTGTCGCCTGCTTGGGCCTGGCCGTGCTGGTGCGCGCCGCCGGCCGGGGGTGGGAGCCCCTGCCGACCACGTTCGCCGGGCTGCCGTTCACCGCGAATCGACGCCCCGGCGTCTCCCCGGTGTCCCTGCTTGCCCCGGCGGTGGCAGCCGTGGTCCTCATCGCGGCATGGCGCGGCGTCCACACCCGGCTGCGCTGGGTCCCGCTCCTCGTCACCGGTTACGGGGCGGCGTTGGGCTGGATCGTGGCGCTGGCGGCAGGGAACGCACGGTCGGGCCCTGCCGGCGCACTCGCGGTCAGCACGTTCACAGCCAGCGACGGCCACCTGCCGGAGCTGGGCGCGGCCGAAACCGATCCGACGGCCTTGCTGCGGACGTTCACCGAGCACGCCGGCACCTACAGCTACGGCACGCGAGCCCACCCCCCTGGGCCGGCGCTGCTGGTGTGGACGCTGGCCCGGCTGGGGATCACCACCCCGACCGCCCTCGGGATCGTCCTGACGGCCCTGAGCGCGGCCACGGTCCCCCTCGTCGCAATCGCGGTCCGGTCGTTGTGCCATGAGACCGCCGCCCGCCGTCTCGTCCCGGTTCTGGTACTCGCGCCATGGGCGCTGTGGATGGCCGCATCGGTGGACGGGGTGACCGCGGCCGTTGGCGCCGCCTTCGTCACGCTCGGGGTCGTCGGCTCGGAACCGGGGCGGCGGCTGTGGTGGGCGGCGGCGTGCGGACTGCTGTTCGGTGTGGCCACGCTGTTCAGCTACGCGATGCCCTGGCTCGGGGCGGTGGTCGCCGCCACGTACTTCATCCGCCGCCGGCCGCTGCTCAACGTGATCACCGGTGGATGTTTCCTGGTGCCGCTGTCACTGATGTCACTGTGGGGCTTTTCGTGGCCGGACGGGCTGGCCGTGGCCCGCGAGCAGGCTGCTCAAGCAGCCATGCAGGTCACCCGGGTCGGCGCGGCGACGCTCCCGGGGTCGGTCACCCGCCTTCCGGTCGGGCTCGCGGTCGTGTTGGTCGCGTGCGGACCGATGATCGTTCGAGCCGCCCGGCGCGTCCGGCTCACACCCGGCTGGCCGTTCCTGGTGGGCGCGGTCCCCGCGATCCTGTTCGGCATGGTCACCGGGCTTGCCGCCACGACGTTGGAGCGGTCCTGGCTGCCGTTCTACTGCTGGCTGGTGGTACCGGCGTTGGCACCGAATCCACGCCCGGACGGCCCGGGTGACATCGTCCGTGCCGGAGCCCTGCCCCTGGGTCTGGCCGGTCTCGGTGCGCTCACCGCGATTGTCGCCCAGACCGTCGTCGAGATCGGCCCGTCCGGCCCGTTGTGACGTCCCGTCCCGGAGCGCGGACCGACCCGGACAGGACGGAACGGGACCGGACTGAACGGAACCGGACTGAACCGCGTCCAGGGGCGGGCGGCTTCAGTGCCCCGGCGGAGCGCTGGCCTGCGCCGGCGCGGATCCGTTCTCGGCGGGTTCCTCCTCCGGCAGACGGAGCAGGTCCGGTTCCAGGTAGATCCGGCGTGCGATGGGCACCGCGGCACGCAGCCGGGCCTCGGCGTCGTTGATCGCGCCCGCGACGGTGGGCACGGTCAGCTCCACGTCCAACCCGATCTTCGCCGCGACGAGCAGCTCGTCCGGTCCCAGGTGCAGTGTGCGCACGTGGATGACGTCGGTGATGTGCGGTGAGTCCGCGAGGACGTCGCGGATAACCGCGACCATGGCCGGGGTCGCGGCCTCCCCGACCAGCATCGCCTGGGTCTCCGCCGCCACGATGACGGCCACCACGAGCAGCAGGATCCCGATGGCGAGGGTGCCCGCGCCGTCCCAGATCGGATCGTCGGTCACGAGGGTCAGACCCACACCCCCCAGAGCGAGCGCGAGGCCCAGCAGCGCGGCCAGGTCCTCCAGGAGCACTACCGGCAGCTCGGGAGCACGGGCCGTGCGGATGAAGCCCCACCACGAGGCGTCACCCTTGACCTGACGGCTCTCACCGATCGCGGTATGGAAGGAAAACGCCTCCAGCCCGATCGCCACGAGCAGGACGACCACCGCCACCACACCGTTGTCCAGCTCATGGGGATGGCGCAGCTTCTCCACACCCTCGTAGACCGAGAACAGCCCGCCCACGCTGAACAACACGATCCCGACGAGAAAGCCGGCGATATAGCGGGAACGGCCGTAGCCGAACGGATACTCCTCATCGGCCGGCCGGGTGGCGCGCTGCTTGCCGAGCAGGAGCAGGCCCTGGTTGCCCGAGTCCGCGACCGAATGGATGGACTCGGCCAGCATCGACGACGACCGGGTGAGGAGAAACGCGACGAACTTCGCCACCGCGATCCCCAGATTGGCCACCAGCGCGGCCGCAACCGCCTTGGTACCGCCTTCCGTGCTCACGCGATCACCCTGACTCACCACTCCTCGACAATGACGATGTCCGGCACGTCCCCGGCCAGTGTGCCAAGCCGGACAGCTGACCGTCCTTCAGGCCACAGTGATCACAGCCTGCGGGCAAAGGTGGCCTTCAGGCCAAAGTGATCAGTTCGGCGAGGTCCGGCGACCAGGAGTCCTCGACGCCGTCCGGCAGCATCAGGACCTTGTCGGGTGCGAGCGCCTCGACCGCGCCGGGATCGTGGGTCACCAGCACGACCGCTCCCCGGAAGGTGGCCAGCGCCTCCAGCACCTCGTTGCGGGACGCCGGGTCGAGGTTGTTGGTCGGCTCGTCCAGCAACAGCACGTTGGCGGCGCTGCACACGAGCCCCGCCAGCGCCAGCCGGGTCTTCTCCCCACCGGAGAGGGTGCCGGCCGGCTGGGAGACGCTGTCACCGCTGAACAGGAAGGCACCGAGGATGCGCCGCAGCTCCACGTCGGAGGTGCCGGGCGCGGCCGCGCGCATGTTGTCCAGCACCGAGCGGTCGGTGTCCAGGGTCTCATGCTCCTGGGCGTAGTAGCCCAGCCGAAGCCCGTGACCGTGGTGGACCTCTCCGGTGTCCGGGGACTCCACGCCCGCGAGCATCCGCAGCAGCGTGGTCTTGCCGGCGCCGTTGAGACCGAGGATGACGACCCGCGCGCCGCGGTCGATCGCGAGGTCCACCCCGGCGAAGACCTCCAGCGACCCGTAGGACTTCGACAGCCCGGTGGCGGTCAGCGGGGTCCGCCCGCACGGCGCCGGGTCGGGGAAGCGCAGCTTGGCGACCCGGTCGGCGACCCGCACCTCGGCCAGTCCGGCGGCGAGCCGCTCGGCCCGGCGATCCATCTGGTGAGCCGCGCGGGCCTTGGTCGCCTTGGCCCGCATCTTGTCGGCCTGCGCCTTGAGCGCGTCGATCTTCTTCTCTGCGTTGGCTCGCTCGCGGCGGCGGCGGCGCTCGTCGAGCTCCCGCTGGGACAGGTACGTCTTCCAGTTGACGTTGTAGACGTCCAGGGCCGCGCGGGTGGCGTCGAGGTAGAAGACCTTGTTCACGCAGCGGTCCAGCAGGTCGACGTCGTGGCTGACCACGACCAGTCCGCTGTCGTGGGAGCGCAGGAACTCGCGCAGCCAGACGATCGAGTCGGCGTCGAGGTGGTTGGTGGGCTCGTCGAGCAGCAGGGTCGCCTCGTTGTCACCGGCTCCGGCGAACAGGATGCGGGCGAGTTCCACCCGGCGGCGCTGGCCTCCGGAGAGCGTCTCCAACTGCTGGGCGAGCACCCTTTCCGCAAGCCCCAACGCCGAGCAGATCCGGGCCGCCTCGGCCTCGGCCGCGTACCCGCCGAGGGTGCCGAAACGTTCCTCCAGCCGGCCGTACCGCCGGATGGCCACGTCGCGGGCGGCCTCGTCGACCAGCTCGGCCATTTCCAGCTGGAGCTTCTCCATCTCGCGCAGCAGCGCGTCGAGACCGCGGGCGGACAACACCCGGTCGCGGACGGTGTCAGCGGGGTCACCGCTACGGGGATCCTGCGGAAGGTAGCCGAGGTCGCCGCGGACGTCCACCTTTCCGGCGAACGGCAGGGTCTCGCGGGCCAACGTCTTCAGCAGCGTCGTCTTGCCCGCTCCGTTGCGTCCGACGAGCCCGATCCGGTCACCGGGCTGGATACGGAACGACACCGCTTCGACGAGGGTGCGAGCGCCCGCGCGCAGCTCGAGATCGGACACAATGATCATTGGTGTACGTGGCCTTCCAGGAACGACGGCAAACTTGGAGCGACCGGCAATCTCAGACTACGGTTGCCCGCCTGGCACACACACGGATCCATCCCACGACCCGCGGCCAAAGCCATGATGGTCACTTCCGTGCCGTCGGGGCCAGAACAACGTCATGTAGTGGTAACACGGGCAACCTAGGCTCTCACAGTGTGGCGGACCTGTTTGAAGGGTATGCGGCCCAGGCCACGCAGGCGTGGGACGAGGTGTTCGAAGCCCCGGACACCCCTCGGGCGCTGTACGCCTCGCTCTACGACGCCCTACGGCCGCTGAGCAGCAGCGACCTCGCGGGCCGCAAGGCCGCCCTCGACCGGGCGTTCCGGGACGCCGGTATCACCTTCAACCTCTTCGGGGAGGAACGGCCCTTTCCGCTGGACCTCGTCCCACGCCTGCTGGACAACTCCGAATGGGACGTCATCGAGCGCGGAGTCACCCAGCGCGTCCGGACGTTGGAGGCGTTCCTCACCGACGTCTACGGGCGTGCGGAGGTCCTGCATGACGGTGTCGTCCCCCGCCGGCTGGTGCTCTCCAGCGCGCACTTCCACCGCGCGGCGCATGGCATCGACCCACCGAACGGGGTCCGCGCGCATGTCAGCGGCATCGACCTGATACGCGACGAGGAGGGTGGTTTCCGGGTCCTCGAGGACAACGTGCGGGTGCCGTCCGGGGTCAGCTACGTGGTCGAGAACCGGCGGGCGATGACCCGGGTCTTCCCCGAACTGTTCGCCACCCACCGGGTCCGCCCGGTCTCGGACTACGCCGCCCATCTGCTGCACGCGCTGCGGGCGGCCGCACCGCCCGATGTCGCCGATCCAATCGTGGTCGTTCTGACACCGGGGGTGTACAACTCGGCGTATTTCGAGCACGCTCTGCTCGCCCGGCAGATGGGCGTCGAGCTCGTCGAAGGACGAGATCTGACGGTACGCAACAACAACGTCACCATGCGCACGACAGAAGGTGACCGGCCCGTCCACGTCGTCTACCGCCGGATCGACGACGAGTGGCTGGACCCACTGCACTTCCGCCCCGAATCGGTGGTCGGCTGCGCCGGGCTGCTCAACGCCGCCCGGGCCGGCCGGGTCACCATCGCCAACGCGGTGGGTAACGGGGTCGCCGACGACAAGCTGATGTACACCTACGTCCCCGACCTCATCCGGTACTACCTCGGTGAGGAACCGATCCTGGCCAACGTCGACACCTACCGCCTGGAAGACCCCGACCAGCGCGACCACGTGCTCGGCCACCTCGACCAGCTCGTACTCAAGCCGGTGGACGGTTCCGGCGGCAAGGGCATCGTCATCGGCGAGCAGGCGTCCGCGGCGGAGCTCGACGCGTTGCGGCTGAAGATCGAAGCCGACCCGCGCAGCTGGATCGCCCAGCGGGTCGTGCGGCTGTCGACCTCGCCCACGCTCGCCGGTGACCGGCTCGGACCACGCCATGTGGACCTGCGTCCGTTCGCGGTCAACGACGGCTCCAAGGTGTGGGTGCTGCCGGGCGGGCTGACCAGGGTCGCGCTGCCCCGAGGCAGCCTCGTGGTCAACTCCAGCCAGGGCGGCGGTTCCAAGGACACCTGGGTCCTGGCCTCGCCGGAGTCCAGCCGGGAGAGCGTCTCGCCCCGAAGCCGGCAGCCGGGCAGCGCGCCACAGGTCGCCGACGGTCCCGACGTCGGCCCGTTCGCGTCGTCCGACCAGCAACAGCGGCAACAGCAACAACAGCAACAACAACAACAGGAGTGGCAGCAACAGCAACGGGGACGTCCGCGAACAGGGGTTGTTTGCGACCGGGCCAGCCCCGTGAGCGGACCCGCCGCATGCTGAGCCGCATCGCCGAATCGCTGTTCTGGATCGGCCGCTACTCCGAACGCGCCGAACACACCGCCCGCATCCTCGACGTCCACGTCCAACGGGTGCTGGAGGACCCGTGGCTGGACGAGACCTCAGCCGGCCGGGAACTGCTGGCCATCATGGGAATGTCCGCACCTGAGGTCACCGCGGATTCACGGCAGGTCACCGAACTGCTCGCGTTCGACCCGGGCAACCCGTCCAGCATCACCGGCGCGGTCTGCGCGGCCAGGGAGAACGCCCGCGGCGCCCGCGACGTCGTGTCCAGCGAGGTCTGGGAGTGCCTGAACGCGACCTGGAACGACCTGCCGCACTCCGAACAGCTCGCGCGCCGGCTCGGCCCGCACGTCTTCTTCCGGTACATCAGGGAGCGGACGGCGATGCTCGCGGGCCTGGTCGACGCCACCCTCGCCCGCGACGACGGATGGCGCTTCCTCATCCTGGGGCGCAGCCTCGAGCGGGTCGACATGACCGCCCGGCTACTGTCGTCGAGCATCAGCGAGGATCCCGCGGCCCAGAGCTGGGTGAGCCTGCTGCGGTCCTGCGGAGCGCACGAGGCGTACCTGCGGACCTACCGGCGGGCTGTGGACTCCGCGCGCGTCGCCGAGTTCCTGCTGCTGGACCGGCTGTTCCCGCGGTCGGTGTACTGGTCGCTGTCCATGGCCGAGCAGATCCTGGCCGAGCTCGACGGCACCCGCCGCGAAGCCCGGTTCACCGTGGACGACATGGCCCGCCGCATCGTCGGGCGGGCCCGCACCGAACTTGAGTTCCGCAGCGTGGACGAACTGGTCGACGACATGCCCGACCTGCTGGTATCCCTGCAACGCACCTGCTCCACGGTCAGCGAGGCGGTCACGCACCGGTACTTCGCCCGTGACGCACCACGATCGTGGGCGACGGAGGTACCGGCATGAAACCGAGCACCAGGACGGTATCAGCATGAAACCGAACATGACGGCGGGCGTGAAGGCGGCACCGTATGACGGCGGACGTGAAGGCGGTACCGGCATGAAGGTGGATCGGTGAGCTGGCAGGTCCGGATCGAGCACTCCACCGGCTACCGGTACGCGGCCCCGGTGATCTCCTCGTACAACGAAGCCCGGATCATCCCGCAGACCGCCTCCGGCCAGCTCACCCTCGAGGCGAGCGTGCGTACCGAACCGGCCGCGGCCACCTACCGTTACTGGGACTACTGGGGCACGCAGGTCACCGCGTTCGACGTCCACACCCCGCACACCGAGCTCGTCGTCACCGGCCGGTCGGTGGTCCGGACCGCCTCCGCCCGGCCGAGACCGGACAGTGGGCCGAGCTGGCAGGCCCTTGCCGACGAGCCGGTCACGGACCGGTTCGTCGAGTTCATCCGCCCGAGCCGGTTCGCTCCGGACCATCCGGAGCTTGTCGACGCGGCCCGCGAACTCGCCGCGCACCACCACACCCCGGCCGAGTTCGTTCCGGCCGTCGGCGAATGGATCCGGCAGCGCCTGACCTACCGGCCCGGCACGACCGGCGTGCACACGTCCGCGGTGGATGCGTGGCAGCAGGGTGAGGGCGTCTGCCAGGACTTCGCCCACCTGGCTCTGGTCCTGCTGCGGGCCGCCGGCCTGCCGGCCCGGTACGTCTCCGGCTACCTGCACCCGTCCGCGGACGCCGCGGTCGGCGAGACCGTTGTCGGCCAGAGCCACGCATGGGTGGAGGGCTGGCTCGGTGACTGGTGGGGTTTCGACCCGACCAACGGTGTCGCCGCCGGCGAGCGGCATGTGGTCGTGGCCCGCGGCCGAGACTACAACGACGTCTCCCCCCTGCTCGGCGTCTACTCCGGCGGCACATCAACGTCACTGGGAGTCACGGTCGCAGTAACCCGCCTGAGCTAGAATTGTTGGATCGAAACAGGACGTGTGACTATCTGACCGGCGCTCCGGGAGATCTGTTCGATGACTGTCCGCATCGGGGGGATTTCGACTACGAGGCGCACGGTGGTGGTTACGCT
Organism: Protofrankia symbiont of Coriaria ruscifolia; assembly: GCF_900634745.1. Lineage (NCBI taxonomy): Bacteria > Bacillati > Actinomycetota > Actinomycetes > Frankiales > Frankiaceae > Protofrankia > Protofrankia symbiont of Coriaria ruscifolia. The sequence continues at coordinate 967 of NZ_CAAAFR010000056.1, read as the reverse complement.
CGTCAACGCCGTACCGATCCGCGTATCGCGGCCCTGCTCCACGCCGCGCTCGGCGATGCTCGGACCGTGCTCAACGTGGGTGCCGGTGCCGGGTCCTACGAACCGGCCGACCGCCATGTCGTCGCGGTCGAGCCGTCTGCGTCGATGCGGTCCCAACGGCCGCGTCACCTTGCCCCCGCGATCGACGCGGCCGCCGAGGACCTGCCGCTCGACGACGGCAGTGTCGACGCGGCGATGGCCACCGTGACGGTCCACCAGTGGTCCGACATCGACCGCGGGCTGCGGGAGATGCGTCGGGTCAGCCGCGGACCGGTCGTCGTGCTCACCTTCGACGGCGACGCCCTCGACCAGTTCTGGCTGGCCGACTACGTTCCGCAGCTCATCGTGGCCGACCGGCCACGCTACCCGGCCATCGGGCACATCCGCGCAGTCCTCGGCGGCACAAGCACGGTGACCCCCGTCACGGTGTCGATCGACTGCGTGGACGGGTTCACCGAGGCGTACTACGCCCGCCCGGAGGCGTTCCTCGACCCGGCCGTGCGCCGCTCCCAGTCCGCGTGGGGCTTCGTCGACGCCGACGTCACCGAACGCGCCGTTGCCCAGCTGCGCGACGACCTCGAGTCAGGCGTCTGGGATCGCCGCTACGGCGCGTTACGACACCAGCCCGAATTCCACGGCTCACTGCGACTCATCACCGCCGTCCCACCCGACGACCCCGCGCAGGCTGACTGAGCCGCCGGTTGTCTGCGCGTCGCGCTCGCGGATGGCCGACGGCGCGGCAGCTCCACGGCTCCGGCAGACCCCTACGTGCTGGCCGCTCAGCGGCGGAAGCGTGCCCGTGTGCGGAGTGAGAAAGGCATCCGGTGGGGAGGGTCGCCCTGTCACCGAAGCGGTGTGGTCGGGTAGACGGTGAACTTTCCCGGTCACGACTCTAGTGTCCTGCGCCGGAAGTTTCCACGATTAAATA
>NZ_CAAAFR010000055.1:0-19796 GCF_900634745.1 Protofrankia symbiont of Coriaria ruscifolia | reverse complement strand
GAACAGTTAAGAACTAAAAGCTCAGATTTCCGGCGGAGTACACTAGAATCGGAGCTGCTTCCAACAGTCAAGGAGCCCCTGACGACCAATGACCTCCAGAGAGTCCGATGAACTTCGGTTCATCAGCCAAAGGAGAAGGTCCGAGCGGGTACCGCGAATGGCCGTGTCCGCCTTGGCGTGCTGGGACACGGCCGTGCCGGCAGCGCCGAGATCGATCCACCACTCGGTGGGTCCGTCGGTGGCATGGAGATGGAGCGTGCCATTGAGTTCCTCGATGGCCTCCTGAGACAGCAGCCCGGGCAGGAATTCGATCATGAACTCCTCGATACCCGCGGCAGCGACGTCCCCGTTAAGGGGATTTGGTGACGCTCCGCCGTCGGCAGCGACTGCATGTTCGGCATCCCATCGGTGGATGGCGACCTCGACGGCGAGACGGCGATTCCACCAGGCCACACGGCGATTCCCAGTGCTGGAGAAGGTCCATGTCTCGGAGTCGGGATCGGCGGAGCCAAGAACATCAAGGGTCCGCTGCAGGTTGGCGAGATACCAGCGCGGCAGAACGGATGCATGCTCTGGGGCCGGGTCGACAGCGCGTCGGTTGACGTGTTCTCTGGATGCGACGACGGCGGTCATCCACATGAGGATGCCGCCCATGTGACGGACCAGATCAGCGGCATCCCACCCTGGGCAGTGAGGCACTGTTCGATCCCAGTCGGTCTGGGCCGCGGTAAGTAGGGATCGAGCGTCATCCGCGGTTGTGCGCAATAGAACGGCAGCCTCCATAGGACAGAGTTTGGCATGTCTGCATGCGGGGGTTGCGTTCCACGCTGCCTGCGGTTGTATGGCCGTAGTGAGCTGACATGTGCTAGTTGGCTGCGATGAGGACCGAGGCGCCGAACGCTATTTCGTGGTGCGTCGGCTGCCGCCGTGCCAATCCTCTTGGACGCCGACCTGGTCGGGTTCCACGCCGAAGCTGCGTAGTTGTGGTCGCTCCCGCAGGCTGCGTCTGAGTTCGGCGAAGCCTGGGAAGCTCGCCAAACCGAGCACGTTGTCCCATAGCGGGACGGCCTCGGCCTCGGGGCCGGATGCGGCTCGCGAAAAACAGACCGCGCCGCATCCGGCCCGCAGGCGATGCGGTCATCCGGTGCCGGTGGCGACGGGGCGGGTGGGGTCGGAGGACCATGCCGACCACGAGCCCGGGAAGAGGGCGGCGTCGATCCCGGCCACGGCGAGCGCGGCGATCTGGTGGGCCGCCGTCACCCCGGATCCGCAGTAGACCCCGACGGGTCGCGAGTCACCGACACCCAGTGCCGTGAACCGGGCGCGCAACAGCTTCCCGGGCAGGAAACGCCCGCTGCCGTCGAGGTTCTCCCCGGTCGGCGCACTGACCGCGCCGGGTATGTGCCCGGCGCGCGGGTCGACCGGCTCCACCTCGCCGCGGTAACGCTCCGGCGCGCGGGCGTCGAGCAGGACGCCCGCGCCGGCCAGCTGGGCAGCGCCGTCGGCGTCGAGCACCGGCAGGTGTTCCGCGGTGAGCACGACGTCCCCGGGCACCGGGACGCTCTCGCCGGCCTCGATCTCGAAGCCGGCCTCCCGCCAGGCGGTCAGGGCGCCGTCGAGGATGCGCACGTCGTCCACGCCCGCCCAGCGCAGCAGCCACCATGCCCGGGCCGCCGACTGTCCCCCGTTGTCGTCGTAGACCACGACCGGCCGCCCGGCGGTCAGCCCCCAGTCCCGGGCCGAGCGTTGCAGTGCCTCGACGTCGGGGAGCGGATGCCGTCCGGCGGTCCCGCCCGGCGCGGCGGCGAGCTCGGTGTCGAGGTCGACGTAGACCGCGCCCGGCAGGTGACCGTCATGGTGGTGGTCGCGGCCATGTGGATCGCCGAGGGCCCAGCGGACGTCAAGCAGCAGCGGTGGTGTGGCCGACAGCAGTTCGTCGTGCAACTGCTTGGCGTCGACGAGGACCGCCGGCCGGTCGGACCGGTCGGAATCACCGCGCCTGTCGCCGGGCCGACCGGCGGGTTCGCCGACTTCACCGATCGTCCCAGCGGATTCGCCAGCCGTCACAGAGTTTTCACCAGCCGTCATAATTGATTCACCATCCGTTATGATATATTCACTTGCCGTCACAGCGGATTCGCCGACCGTCCCGCCGGCTTCGCCCGCGCTCACCGGGCGCGACCCGCCGAACGGGAGCTTGCCGGACTGGAGCCGGCCGGGGCGCGGCCTGCCGCCGTCAGCAGGGCCGCGAGGTCGGCCTGATCGAGGCCGCCGGGAGGCGCCCCGGCCAGCGACGCCGTGGCGATCCGCTGCTGTACCCCCGCGTTGACCGGTGCGTCCAGCCCGTGCAGGCGGGCGAGCAGCATGATCTCGCCGTTGAGGAAGTCCGACTCGACCGTGCCGCCGCGGGCCAGGCTCTGCCAGGTTGAACTGCCCTGCCGCTCATAGCCGGGGACGTCGTGCACGACCAGTTGAGACAGGTCCAGGTCGCTGCTCGCCTGCACGTCGACAGCGTCGATACCGGCGGCGGCGAACACCGCCCGGGCCTCGTCCACCAGCGCGGCCGACGCCGCGTCGCGCAGCTTGCTGGGCGCGTAGAGCGCATCGAGGTTGTAGGCCAGGTTGCCGAGCAGCTTGCCGGCCTTCCAGCGGGCGATGTCCGCGACCACCTGGACGGCGAACGAGGCCTGGCGCAGCTCGGCCGCGATGCGCTCCACGGCCGGGTCCTCCGCGATCGGGTCCTCCGCGATCGGGTCGCTGCCCCGCGGCGCGCGGCCTACGCGGCCCGCGCGGCCCGCGCGGCCGAGGTAGAAGGCGCCGACGATCGGCGCGCTCGGGGACACGACCTCCCCGGGCCTCAGGTGCGAGGACGGGAGGATGACGACCGCGTCGACCACCGTGGCGAACCGTCGCAGCGCCGCACGGGCGTTCTCGAGCCCGTTCTGCAGCACCAGGATCGGGAGCACCTCCGCGGCCGTGCGCACGGTGCCGTGTACGTCCACCGGGCGCCACGCCCACTGCTGCAGCAGCGCTTCGGAGTCCTGCGACTTGGCGGCGAGCACCAGGACATCGTCCGCGCGCAGGTCGACCTCGTCCGGCCCACCTGCGACCTCAAGCGCGACCCGCCGGTCGCCGTCCGGCCGGATGTAGCGCAGACCATGGGATCGCAACGCCTCGAGGTTCGCGCCCCTGGCCACCGCGACGACGCCGATCCCAGCCCCGTCCAGCTGCACGGCGACGGTCGCGCCCACCGCACCGGCCCCGATGACGATGTACCTGCCGCTGATGGCACTACCTTCCTTTCGCACGGGAACTTGTTCGCACGGGAACTTGCCTGGGAACTCCCATGGGCGCCTGGAGGGAACGCCTACGGCGCCGACGGGATCTCCCCCGATCCTGACCGGAGCTCCTCCGATCCTGCCGGAATCCCATCAGGTCCTGACGGGATCGTCTCCGGTCGAGGTACCGCCGCCAGCGCGGCGGCGAAACGCTGCCCGGGAATGGCGCCGAGCAGCTCACGGGTGTGGTCCTGCCCGGGGGCGGCGAACACGGCCGCGGTCGAACCGCTCTCGACGACACGGCCGCGGCGCAGCACGGCCACCTCGTGCGAGAGTTGGGCGACGACCGCGAGGTCGTGGGAGATGAAGAAGTAGCTGACCCCGAGCTCCCGCTGGAGCCCGGTGAGCAGTCCCAGGATCTGGTCCTGCACCGAGACGTCGAGCGCGGAGACGGGCTCGTCGAGGAAGACCAGCTCGGGTCCGAGCGCGAGCGCCCGGGCGATCGCCACCCGCTGGCGCTGCCCTCCCGACAGCTCGCTCGGCCTGCGCTCACGAAAATCCACCGGGAGGGCGACCTGGTCGAGCAGCTCACGGACCCGGGCGCTACGGCTGGCCCGGTTGCCGACCCGGAAGGAGACCAGTGGTTCGGCGATGCTCTCCTCGACGCTGAACCGCGGATCCAACGAGGAGTATGGGTTCTGGTGCACGAGCTGGAACCGCCGTCGCAGCGGCCTCAGTTCCGACCAGCCGGCGGATGTGATGTCCTTTCCGTCCAGGAACACCCGTCCGCTGGTGGGCTTGTCCAGTGCCATGGCGATGCGCAGCGCGGTGGTCTTGCCCGATCCCGACTCGCCGACCAGGCCCAGGGTCTGTCCCGCCCGCACCGAGAGCGTGACGTCCTCCAGCGCCCGAAAGACCCGGTCGCCTCCGGACGTCCTGGGCAGGCGGAAGTCCTTGGAGACAGCCTCCAGGCGCAGGATCTCCGGTGCCGGGGTGACCTCGGTGAAGCGCGGGACGACATGCCCGGAGTGCGACAGTGTCGGGGCAGCCTCGATGAGGTGCCGGGTGTACGGGTCGCTGGACGCGAGCAGGATCGACTCCGGGTCGCCGCGTTCGACCACCCGTCCGTTCTGCATGACGATCACACGGTCGGCGCGGTCGGCGGCGACCCCGAGGTCGTGGGTGATGATGAGCAGGGAGGTTCCCGTCTCGGTGACGAGACGCCCGAGATGGTCGAGGATCGTGCGCTGCACGGTGACGTCCAGCGCGCTCGTCGGCTCGTCGGCGACGATGAGGCGGGGATGCCCGGCCAGCGCGATGGCGATGAGCACCCGCTGTCGCATGCCGCCGGAGAGCTCGTGCGGATACTGCCGGGCGCGCAGCACCGGATTGTCCAGCCCCGCCCGTTCCAGGACCTCCACCACCTCGGCGGGTACGAGTCGCTTGTCCACGCCGCGCCTGCGGACGGACTCGGCCACCTGGCCGCCGATGCGCATCGTCGGGTTGAGAGCGACCATCGGATCCTGCGGGACCAGCCCGACGACGGTGCCCCGGATCGCCCGCAGGGTGCGTTCACCGGCCGTGGTGATGTCGGTGCCGGCCACCCGGATCGAGCCCGCGGTGATCTGCCCGTTGGCGGGCAGCAGCCCCAGGATGGCGTTGGCGGTGGTGGTCTTTCCCGACCCGGACTCGCCGACCACGGCCACGGTCTCGCCGGAGGCGATCGCCAGGTCCAGGCTGTCGACCGCCAGGGCCGTCCGCCCACGGCGGCGGTAGCCGACCGACAGCCCGGACAGTTCCACGATGTTCGCGCCGGCTCCTGCGCTCACCGCTGCACCTCCTCCAGGGTCCGGGCGACGTGGTTGAGGCTGAACACGACCAGGGCGACGAACAGCCCCGGCAGCAGCGACAGCCATGGACTGGTGATGAGGTAGTTGCGGCCGCCCGAGATCAGCGTCCCCCACTCGGCGGCGGGCGGCGCGGCCCCGAAACCCAGGAAGCTCAGCGAGGAGATGCTCAGCACGGCCGTGCCGAAGTCGAGGATGGCGAGCACCATCACCGGACCCCACGAGTTCGGCAGGATGTGCCGCCACATCACCCGGATCCACGAGGCGCCGCCGGTGCGTGCGGCTTCGACGTATGCCTGTCCCTTGACCCGGAACACCTCCGCCCGGGTCGTCCGCGCGAATCCCGGCATGATGCCCACCGAGACGGCGATCGCCACCGGCAACGTCCCGAAGCCCAGCGCGGTGACGATCGCCAGCGCCAGCAGGAGCAGCGGGAGCGCGAGAGCGACGTCGACCGTGCGCATGAACAGACTGTCGATCCAGCCCCCGAGGAACCCGGCGACGACCCCGAGCGCCAGCCCGACGACGACGGCGATGAGAACGGCTCCCCCGGTGGCCTTGATCGTGAGAGTAGAGCCGTGGAGGACCCGCGAGAACAGGTCCCGACCCAGTTCGTCCGTGCCGAACAGGTGGTCGAGGCTCGGTCCGCGCAGCTTCTCCGCCGGCGCGGTCGCGGTGGGATCGTACGAGGTGAACAGCCCGGGGAGCAGACCCGAGACCAGGACGAACACGACGAACAGGGCGGCGGTCACGAACCCCGGGCGGCGCAGGAACGGCCACACCGCCTCGAGCGGTCCAAACCGCCGGACGTGCTCGCCCTCCGGATGCCGCCCGCCGGACCGGACGTCGGACCGGACGTCGGACCGGACGTCGGCAGCACCCGCCTGTATGGGCTTGCTCACGGCAACGGACACAACGCCGCCCGCGGCGGGGCCCGGTGGGACAGCCGGAGCAACTCGCTCCGGACCTCTGATCAGGGTGTTCTCGGACATGATTCCTGCCTAGGTGACCCGGGCCGTGTGAGCGACACGAGGGTCGAGGAACGAATAGAGCAGGTCGACGATCAGGTTGACGGCAACAAAGATCACCGCCGCGATGACGATGACGGCCTGGACGACGGGCACGTCCTGGCTGAGGACTGCCTGCTGGGCCAGCTGGCCGAGCCCGCTGCGGGAGAAGACGGTCTCGACGACGACCGCGTTGGTCACGGTGTGGCCGACGAGCACACCCAGCAGGGTGAGCGCGGGCAGGGCCGCGTTGCGGAACGCGTGCCGCAGCTGGATGGCCCAGCGGGACAGGCCCTTGGCCTTGGCCGTGACGATGTACGGCTCCTGCCATGTGTCGCCCAGGCTCTTGATAAGCACCTGGGCGAGCATCGCCGACCCGGGAATCGCCAAGGTGACCCCTGGCAGCACCACGCTGCGCCATCCGCTGGTGCCCCTGGCCGGGAACCAGCCGAGGGAGAAGGCGAACAGCTGGATGAGGAGCAGGCCGACGAAGAACGTCGGGAGCGAGATGCCCACAGCGGGCAGCCGGCTGAGGAGCAGCCGGGCCGGTCGCCACTGGACGTACGAGGCCAGGTAGGCCAGACCGACGCCGAACACCAGGAAGAGCCCGACGGAGACCAGCGTCAGGACAATGGTCGAGGGCAGCCTGTCGACGACGAGCCTGCTGACGGGGACGTGCTGGGTGAGCGACATGCCGAAGTCGAGGTGCAGCGCGCCCCACAGCCGGCCGAAGTACTGCGTGAGGACGGGCTCGTCGAGCCCGTACTGCGCCTTCATGGTGTGTAGCTGGTCGGGGGTGAGCTGGGCGACGTCGACCCCGCCGGCGGCCAGCTGCAGGGTGATCGGGTCGCTCGGCAGCACGTGCAGGATGACGAAGGTGACCGTGTAGGCCGCCCAGAGCACCAGCAGTGCCTGGGCGAACCTACCGGCGAGATATCTGAGCATCATGACCGTCTCAGCATCATGACCGTCGAATCACTTCGACAGCCAGATGTCGTTGGCGCGCAGGAAGCTCTCCGAGGTCCAGGCGAACCCGTGGACCTTGTTCGAAAGCCCGGTCACCTGCACGCGGTCGTAGATCGGGAAGACGACGCCCTGGTCGATCAGATATTCCTGCAGCTCCTTGTATGCCGCGGCGCGCTGGGTGGGGTCGATCGTGTTGAGGCCGCGGGCGAACAGCTTGCTGACCTGGGCGGCCGTGGTCTCGTCCTGGGTGTAGGTGGTGGCGAAGCCCTTCGAGACGGCCCGGTCGATCGACGAGCCGAGCACACTCGGGTCGCCCCGGGTCAGGTAGGTGCCCGCGAGGTCGAACTCGCCGGCGGTGGTCAGCTGGGTGAACTGCGCGCTGGTGACGACCTTCAGCTGGAGGTCGATGCCGCTCTTCTTGAGCTGGTCCTGGAGCAGCTGCTCACCGGGGCTCGACGTGGTGATGAGGTAGGTGAGCGTCAGCTTCTTACCGTCCTTGTACCGGTAGCCGTCCGGGCCCCGGGCCCATCCGGCACCGTCCAGCAGCGCGGCCGCGCCCGACGGGTCGTGGCCGAGCTTGGCGGACAGGTCCGCCGCATACGGCGTCGTCGAGTCGTACGGCCCCTTGACCGCCGGGTAGCCGTTCCAGTACACGGTGGAGGCATAGCTGTTCAGGTCGATCGCCTTGTACAGCGCCTGGCGCACCTTCAGGTCGGACAGGGGGCCGCCCTTGGTGACGTTGGGTACGATCAGGGCACTGATGCCGGGCAGTGACCGCGTCTCGATGGTCCCGTTCGCGGCCTTGATGACCTCCTGGTCGGCGGAGGTGATCGGCAGACGTGGCCAGGCGATGTCGATGGTGCCGGTGGTCAGGCTGCCGACCCGGACGCTGTCCTCGGCGATGTAGCTGACGTCGATGCCGTCGAGGTACGCCTCGCCGCGGTTCTTCACCAGCTGGCTCGGCCACGCGTAACCCGCGCGCCGGCTGAGCTTGATTTCCTTGGCGGCGGTGTAGCTGTCGAGCACGAACTGCCCCGAGCCGACGACCTTGCCCGCGCACCGCGCCTCGACGGTCTCCTTGTAGGTCGCCGGTGACAGGATCGCCAACGTGGTGGTGGACGTCGCCTGCAGGAACGCCGCGTTGGGCACGCGGAAGTTCACCTTCACCGTCTGCGGGTCGACGACGGTCGACGACTCGTAGCCGGCGAGGTAGGTCAGGCCCAGGGTCGACTTGGCGCCCAGGTCCCGCACCCCGTCGAGGGCCGTCTTCACGGCGGTCGCGTCGAACACCGTGCCGTCGCTGAAGGTCACACCCTTGCGCAGGGAGAAGGTGTACTCACGGGCGTCCGGGCTGACCGTCCAGCTCGTGGCGAGCCACGGGACGATCTCGCCGGTCCTGGGGTCCTGGTCGGTCAGCGAGTCGGCGAAGTTCCGGTCGATGCTGCGGGTCTCGATCCAGTACACCTGGTTGGGGTCGACGCAGCCCTGGAAGTCCGACCAGAAGGCGATCTTCAGCCGGCCACCCGGCACGGGCTGTGCGGTGTCGGTGCTCGCGCCCCCGCTGTCACTGCTCCCGCAGGCGGCCAGAAGGGTGGCGGCGAGGACGGGCAGGGCTGCCACGGCCCGCCATCTCCTGCTTCTGTTACTTTTTCTACTACTTCGGTGACGCTGCAATATTGTCATCAGGATATGGCTCCCAGAATTGTTTCCGTAAACAGGTCGGGGCTGGGCCCCGGGGTGGTCGGAAAAGGTGGTTCGCGAGGGCGGCAGGGTCGGCGTCCGGCCGTCGCGGGTGTTGATGCGGGTACAGGTTGGCGCTGGGCCGGGTTGGCGCTGGGCCGGGTTGGCGCTGGGCCGGGTTGGCGCTGGGCCGGGTCGGTGCTAGGCGGGTCGGTGCTAAGCGGGTTGGCGCTAGGCGGGTTGGCGCTGGGCGGGTCGGCGCTGGGCGGCCGTGAGCGTCCGGCGCCCGGCGAGCAGCAGGGCGGCGTCCTCCTGCGGCGGATGGACGCGAGCACAGTGGATGTCACGCAGGTGCCGCTCGAGGGCGTTGTGCCTGGTCAGGCCCGGATTGCCGATCGCCGCCACCGCCGTCTGCACGGCTGCGACAGCCGCTCGCACGACCAGCGGCTTGGCGACGACGAAGCGCTCCGACGCGCTGGGGTCACCGTCGTCGAAGCGGCGGGCCACACCGTAGGCGATCTCCTCGGCCTGGACCAGCTGCGCCTCGATCTCGCCGGCGATGGCCTGGATCCGCTCGGTCGTGGCAATGGGACGTCCCAGGGAGGTGGGGACGCGTTCGTTGGCGAAACGCAGGAAGAACTCCTGCGCGGCACGGGCCACCCCGATGTACAGCGCGGTCGCACCGATCGCGACGGCGCCCAGGTTCGTGTCGGCGCGCTGCTCGGACTGGGGCACGCCCCGGAAGTTCTCGAAGGGGATCTCCACGTCGGTGTAGATGACGTCGTGTGTGCTGCTCGCCCGCAGCCCGAAGTGGTCCCAGGTGCGCACGATCTCGATACCGGGAGTGTCGGCGGGGACGATGGCGTGCGCCAGCAACGGGTCGGCGTCCTCGGTGGCCGCCCACACCAGGTGGTAGGCGAGGCCTTCGGAGCTTGTCGCGAAGCCCTTGTGTCCGTTGAGCAGCCAGCCGGCGGCGGTCCGCCGGATCTTCGTGGCCGGCAGCCCACCCCGAGCGGGAGCTCCCCACTCCGGCTCGGCGCGCACGGCGTTCAACAGCACCGGCCGGTGGAGGGAGTCGCTGACCACCGCGCGGTAGAGCTCCTCCGGCCACCATGCGTCGACGGCCTGCATGACGTGCTGGAAAACCGTCATCGCGGTGATCAGGGCGACCGACGGATCGCCCTTGCCCAGCCATTCGAAGACCCGGACGCTGTCGGTGGCGCTGAGGCCCTGGCCGCCGTAGCGGGGAGCGATCCCCAGCCGCAGCAGGCCCGCGTCGTGCACGGCCTGGATGCTTTTCCAGGGAAACTCCGCGGAACGGTCGTACTCCTCGGCGGCGAGCGCGATCTGGGCGCTCGTGCGGGCGAGCGCCTCGTCGGAGATGTCGACGGCCGGAAGGTCGACGGCCGGAAGGTCGACGGCCGAGTCGGCCTGGGGCGACACGGTCACGACGCCACCTGCTGCCCCAGCTGGCCGGCCCCCGCGACCGACAGACCCTGCTCGTCGGGCGGGCCGCCGCGGGACGTGACCGCCGGTGCGGCCAGACGATCGAGCCCGGCGTCCTCGCGCACGACTTCGCCGCGACGGCCCGTCGTCTCACGGTGCGCCAGTTCCTCCCGTACCAGCGGGATGATGTAGCGGCCGTAGTCGACGACGTCGTTGAAGTTGTCGTATCCACGGATCGAGATGAGCTCGGCGCCGAGGTCGACGTAGTCGAGGATGGCGGCGGCGACGGTCTCGGGGGTCCCCACCAGTGCGGTGGAGGCGCCGGTGGCGTTGGTCGCGGATGCCGTGGGCGTCCACAGCGCACGGTCGTGCAGGTCGCCGTCGCGGGCCACCCGCAGCAGCCGCTGGGAACCGACGTTGGCCGGTTCCCTTTGTCCGGTGGACCGGAACGCCGCGTGCGCGACTCCGTTGTTGCCCTGCAGGACGCCGAGGATCCGGTGGGCCTTCTCCCAGGCCAGCTCGTCGGTGGGGGCGATGATCGGACGGAAGGTGACCCAGATGCGGGGGGTGTCCTTGCGTCCGGCGAGGCGGGCCTGCTCGGCCACCGCGTCGATCTGCTCCTTGGTCTCTTTCAGGGGCTCGCCCCACAGACCGAAGATGTCGGCCTGCGCGCCGCCCACCCGGTAGGCGTCCTGCGACGACCCGCCGACCGACACCGGGATGGTGCCGTTGACCGGCCGCACGACCGAGACGAAGTCCTCGAACGAGTAGTAGGTCCCGGCATGGTCGAACGGAGTCGTCGAGGTCCACACCCGGCGGAGGATGTCGATGTACTCGGCCTGACGCGCGTAGCGTTCGGTCTTGCTCAGCCGGTCGCCCTCGCGGGCCTGCTCGCTGTCGTCCCCGCCCGCGATGAAGTGCACCACCGCACGTCCACCGCTGAGTTGGTCGAGAGTGGCCAGCTGCTTGGCCGCGACCGTCGGATAGATGGTGTTGGGCCGCAGCGCGACGATCGGTTTGAGCCGCTCGGTGAACTGCGTGATGGCCGAGGCGAGGGTGAACGGGTCCTGGTAGGAGGAGTGGTAGGGCACCAGGGTGTAGTCGAAGCCACCCTCGTCCAGGGTCCGCGCGTAACGCTTGAGAAAGGGCACATCAATGGCCGGGAGCCGGAGCCGGTTGAGCTCGTTGGACGGATTGATGTTTATGCCGCTGATGAATTCGACGGTCATGACGGTCCTCCGGTGGCTGGGCTGTGTCTGATCGGCGCGGTCACGACCAGGGCGTCCAGCGCGCGATTTCAGGAAGGTCGGCGCCGGCTCGCAGCCGTTCGAGGAACAGCACGACCACAGCCGCGGCCGTACGGTGGGTGGCGTCGTTGAGGGCGTCGTGCTTGCCGCCGTCGATGGTGACGAACTCGGCGACGGGCGCACCCGCGTAACGCTCGCGCGCGGCCGGCAGCGGGCTGAGGATGTCTGCCGTCCCGTGCAGGCCCAGAACCGGCACGGTGACGCGGCGAAGGTCACCGTCGGTGATCCAGGAGCGGGGTACCGGGACGGTCAGTGCGCCGCGGCGTACAGATACGTCGGCGTCCAGCCGTGCCTGGTGGGTGGGACAGGCGGTGCGCTCATCCAGCTCGGTCTCCCACTCCCACTCCCTGATGCCCGTGGCGGTCGCCTCCCCGCCGGGAAGGCCGACGAGGATGAGGCCGTCGACTCGCACCTTCCCGGTGGCGACCAGCGCCGCGGCGAATGCCGCACCCGCGTCGGAGCCTGCCAGCACGCGCGGCGCGGGCAGGTCCGGATCGGTCGACAGCTGCTGGACCTGCGACGCCACCGTCTTGCCGTGCGCGGTCGGGTCGCCGACCACCCGGACCCGGTAGCCGTCGGAGGCGATCCGGTTACCGAAGCGCTCGTAGAGCCCCGGATGCTCGCCGCGACCGGCGATCAGGATCACTGTCCCGCGCGGCGCGACCGCGGGCGGGTTGTCCCACGCCGCCGCTGTGGGTACTGATCCTGCGGCGGTGAGCTGAGCTGACGTCATCGATATACGTCCTCTGTCCGGTGGAAGGTAGAAGGTGAGGGGTGGTGGCGTGGGGCGGAGCCCGACCCGGAACGGAACTCGGCCCGAAGCGGAACTCGACCCGACAGCGCCAGGCGCATGCCACCGACCGGTATGGGCCAGACCCGACCGACGGCGGAGGTGTCGTGGACGGGTGGGAGATCAGCGCCCGCGCCGCCGAGCGGTCCAGGCGGTTCGAGCAGCCCGGACGGTCGGCCACGGATCACCGACGGATCACCGACCGCCCGGTCAGGCCAAGCGGTGGTGGGCTTGGGTCAACAGGCGGGGCAACACATAGGACAACAACAGGAGGCGACCGTCCCGAAGTCGATGACGCGCCTGCGGGTCAGGACGTGCCGCGCGATCCGGCGTCGCGGCGGGCGGCAGAAAGCAGTACGGAATGTAAGCAGTCCGTTCTGCTGCGCACCCCATTTCCCGACCATGGCCATCAGAATGGTGCCGTTTCCTGCCGATGTCCAACGCGGATCCACGATCAGACCTATTACGAAATGAAATCAATCGCGCTATCGTGCACTGTGCCCCCAATGCTGGACCTCACAGCTCTACGCAGTCTCACGGCGATCGCCGACTGCGGAGGGTTTCGCCGAGCCGCGGAAGCGCTGTGCATCTCGCAGTCAGCGGTGAGCCAGCACGTGCGCCGCCTGGAGAAGGCGATCGGCCGTCCACTGGTCACGCCGAGCGGCCGCAGCACACGCTTCACTCCCGATGGTGAGCTACTCGTCTCCGTGGGGCGACGGATCCTCACCCTGCACGACGACGCGCTCGAGCAACTGGGCGTGGACGCGCCGACAGGCCAGTCGACGATCACCATCGGATCGACCGAACACGCCGCCGACCACCTGCTCCCGCTGGTGATGTCGGCACTCACCGCCGAATTCCCCGACGTCCAGGTCAGGTTCCGGCTGGATCGGGGAGCCCGCATCAACGAGGCGCTCGACCAGGGCAGTATCGATGTCGCCGTGCTCATCGGAGAGGGGCGTACCGCCACGGCCCACCCCGCCGGCCGGCTACCCCTGGCCTGGTTCGCGGCCACCCACTGGACCGCGCCCCCGCCGGACAGGCCGCTGCCGCTGGTGGCCATCGACGATCCGTGCACCATTCGCAGCCAGGCGTTACACGTGCTGGCACGGGCCGGGCGCACGGCCTCGGTCGTCGGCGAGGCGGGGTATCTCGCCGGTGTGCTGCACGCGGTCCGTGCCGGCGTCGGCGTCGCGCTGCTCGCCGACGTCGGGGCGGTGCCGCAGGGGCTGGAACGACGTGACGACCTGCCCGCGGTCGATCCCGAACCGCTTCATGTACGCGCTCGCCACAGCGCCCACCCACGATTGACGCATCTGATCGGGGACGCGGTGCGCACAGCGCTGAACGAACGTCTGCACATGCCATCCCCCGGCTGACACAGCATCAGGTCCGGACGTCCCACACCGTGGCAGCGACCTCAGCCCACACCGATTAGCGGGCGGCGGCGGCTGGCGGGCGGCGGCGATGATCGGCGTCACCCGGTCGTGAGAGGCTGGCGCGGATCGGGCACCGAGGCCGCCGATCCCGATCTCTTCCGAAGGGGGACGTGCGCACATGTCGACGCTGCTGGTCACCGGGGCCGCCGGGTTCATCGGGTCGAACTTCGTCCGTTACTGGCGTGAGCACCACGCCCGTGACCAGGTGGTTGCACTGGACGCGCTGACCTACGCCGGTTGCCGGGAGAACCTCGCCGACGTGCTGGACGCGATCACATTCGTGCACGGGGACATCCGTGACCGCGAGCTCGTCGAGTCGCTGCTGCGGGAGCACCATGTCGACGTAGTGGTCAACTTCGCCGCCGAGTCGCACAACAGCCTGGCGATCATCCGTCCCGGCGACTTCTTCTCCACCAACGTCATCGGCACGCAGACGCTGCTGGAAGCCGCCCGCACGGTCGGCGTGGCGCGCTTCCACCAGATCTCGACCTGTGAGGTCTACGGCGACATGGACCTCGACGACCCGGGCGCGTTCACAGAGGACTCCCCGTACCTGCCGCGGACGCCGTACAACGCGGCCAAGGCCGGCGGCGATCACGCGGTGCGCGCCTACGGCCTGACCTACGACCTGCCGGTGACAATCACGAACTGCTCCAACAACTACGGGCCGTACCAGTTCCCGGAGAAGGTCATCCCGCTGTTCGTCACCCGGGCCCTGCAGGGCGAAAATCTGCCCCTGTACGCATCGGTGCGTAACCGCCGGGAGTGGCTGCACGTCGCCGACCACTGCCGGGCGATCGAAGCGGTACTGGAACGCGGCCGGCTCGGCGAGACCTACCACGTCGGCAGCGGTGTCGAGGCCGACATCGAGACCATCGCCAACACGATCCTCGCCGAGCTGGGCCTGCCGGAGTCGCTGAAGACGATCGTGCCGGACCGCCCGTCCCACGACCGGCGCTACCTGCTCGACTCCTCCAGGCTGCGCACCGAGCTCGGCTGGGCACCCGAGATCAGCTTTGCCGACGGGATGCGGGGAACCGTCGCCTGGTACCGCGACAACGAGGCATGGTGGCGTCCGCTGATCGGCCGCTCCCCCGTCTCGGAGACCGCCTGGCGCTGACCTACGACCCGCGCTCGGCTCCGCAGGACGTCCCGACCCGAGCGTCAACTCGGCCGGTGGGACGTCCCGGCTCGGGCGTCAGCTCGGCCCGCAGGACGTCCCCGGCTCGGTCAGACCGTGTTCTCGGCCTGCTTCCAGGCGTGGGCCCGGGCGACGAACGTCCGGACGCCGTCCGTGGTCGCGTGGTCGGCCCGCAGTGCAAGCAGGGCTGCCTCCAGCGGACGACCCACCGCCCGGAACGGGCGGGGGGTCAGATCGAGGGCTGTGCCGGCCCGGTCGAGTGCGGCTTCGACGTCACCGCGGCGGGCGTCGGCGGCGGCCAGATGGGCGAGCGCGACAGCGACGAACCCCGGCCGGTCCATCGCCGTCAGCGCGGGCAGGGCGACGTTGGCGTAGTCCATGGCGGCGTTGTGGTTCCCGGCGGCCGCGGCGGCGATCAGCCCGTGGTAGGCGACCTCCACCGGGTGGACGGCACCGGGATCCTCCCCACCGGGTGTCCCCCGCTGCTCGGCCGGCAACGCGAACGCCTGGCAGATCGCCCGGTCCGCGATCCTGGCCACCTCACCGGGATGCCCGCCGGGCAGGACCGCGACAGCCCGCGCCTGCAACGCGAGCGCGGCGATCGCCACCGGGGTGCCGCTGGCACGGCGCTGGCCGTCCACGGCAAACCGCAACGCCGACCCCGGCTGCTCCTCGTACAGCTCGATCATCCCGGCGATCTTCCGGGCGTAGCCGACGGCTAACGTGTCACCAGAGGAACGACCGTGTCGGTAGGCGGCTTCGGCGAGCCGACGGGCCTGGTCGATCCGGTTGGTGTTGAACAGCGCGTCGGCGCGCAACGCCCCCACGTGGGCCATCGTGGCGCCGGCGGCTCGGCGCTGCGCCGGCGCCACCCGGCGTTCGGACAGGCGGACCGCCTCCGCGTAGAGGCCGTCCAACCTCGGCAGGGATTCGGTCAGCGGAATATCCTCGTACTCGGCGACCAGTACGCGGAAACGCGTGTCGACGTCCGCCAGCTCATCGACGAACGGCGACATCGTCACTGTGCCGCCAGCGGCGAGAGCGGCCAGAGCAGCGAGCTGCCGTCGGCTCGGGGCCGCTGTGTCCACCGTGATGACCTCCCTGACCTGGGCCTCTGGCCAGTGTCGGGCCATCGTCGCTGATCGTGCTGTTGATTGAGCATGCTTGCTCCCCGTGTCGCTACGATCTGTACATATAACCGTAGCGACACGGCACACTTGCTGTGAGTAAACAGAGAAGGTCTGTTTCCAAGCCCGCGTGTTCTCGGACTCCCACCAGCCCACCGGCCCACCAGCCCACCGGCCCGGCTCCGGCGTGGCGAGCTTCAGGGACGGGCCGGTGTGCTCGCTCGAGAACGCAGTGCGAGGGAACCGAAGAACAGACCGACACTGATCGCAAGCTGACCGAACCACCAGGCCGCCACATCATGGTGACCCGAGGTCGGGCACAGCGCCGACAGCGTCACAAGCCCGGCGCTTGCGTAGGTGGCCGCGCCGAGCCCCCAGCGGCGGCCGGCGAGCAGTGCGACGGAGGCTGTGAACAGCAGTATCAGGGTGACGTCGCCGATGACCCCGATCCAGGCCGGAGTCGAGTCGGCGGCATGGGGGCCGTTGGGAACCGGTTCGATCATTGTAGCGACGGTGACCCCGACAGCGAGGACGGCAGCCCACCAGCGCAGGAGGACCGGCCTGACACCGCCGGCGGCAGCCGGACGACGCGGACGCACGGCAACCGGGCCCTGCCAGCCCTCAGGCTCCTGCCCGGACGACCACACGGCCCCATAGGCTCCATAGGCCCTGTCGGTCTTGTCAGCCGCGGGCGCGAACGCCGTCTCGGGCTTCTGGCCTGCGAACGTGTCCTTGCCGTCTCGTGTCCGCCTGCCATCGGTATCACTGCCACCGCTGGGCGCAGGCGCCTGCCGCCGGGTCGTCTCGGGCTCCACCTCAATGGTGATCGTCATATTTCCACGATAGGTCCACCCCGTCCCCCTGGCGACCTGCCCCATCCCGCCGATATCCCTCCCCCATCTCACGGATACGATCACTCACGCATTCCTCCGCGTCAAGTTCCTGATCGTTCTCGAAAAAGAAGACCACGCGGTAGCCGTCGAGCTTCTCTTCACCTCAGCCGCTTATCCCCGTCGTTTCTCTTCACCTCGGCCACTTCGTCTCCGCCGCTTCTGTCCGCCTCGGCCGGTAGCGGACAGGAGTGGTTCAGGCCGCGGCGGTCCGGGGATGTGCTGTTCGACAGGATCTGCCGGGAGCACGTGATACTGACCTGATCGCCGCCCGTGCTCACGGGACGGCAACCAGGAACGTCGAACGGTGGCTTCGACGGCTGGGCAGAAGGAGAGAACAAATGATGGCGGGTAAGGAACCGGTGGCTGAGCCGGACGCCCGGTTCAGCGACGACGGGGCGACCCCAACGGGGTGGACGCAGGCGCGCGAACGCCTGCTGGACGCGGAGGTGTACTGGCTGTCGACGGTGCGACCGGAGGACGGACGCCCGCACGTCACCCCGCTGCCGTCTGGCTGGACGGCCCGTCTGGCTGGACGGCGCGTTGTACTTCTGTACAGGCCCGAGCGAACGCAGGCCAAGAACCTGGCGCGAAACCCGCGCTGCGTCCTCACGACCAGGTGCAACAGGCTCAACGAGGGCCTCGACCTTGTGGTCGAAGGCGACGCCACGAGGGTGAACGACGATGCCGCGCTCCGACGCGTCGCCGATGCGTACGAGTCGAAATACGGCAGCGACTGACACTTCACAGTGCGCGACGGCGTCTTCTACAGCGAGGGCGGCGAGGCCCTGGTGTACAGGGTTGTTCCCTCGACGGCCTTCGGCTTCAGCAAGGGTGAGTTCAGCCAGACCCGCTGGCTCTTCGAACGGGACTGAGGACACCGTCTCGCTGTCACCCCGCCCACCTCAACCTGAGGAGATCTCATGACAACGCCCGAGATCCCCCTGCGCATGGAGCTCACCTTCGAGCTGCCGGGCACGCCCGAGCAGGTGTGGGATGCCATCGCCACCGCCAACGGGATCAGCTCCTGGTTCCTGCCCACCGACCTGGACGAACGCGACGGCGGGGCGGTCTGCTTCCACATGGGCGAGGACTCCTCGCCCGGCACGGTCACCGGCTGGGATCCACCAGTCCGCTTCGCCTACGTCGAACCGGACTGGGCGACGCTCTCCGGGCACGTGCCATCGTCGGTCACCCCGATGGTCACCGAGTTCCTCGTCGAAGCACAGCCGGGCGGCACGTGCGTGCTCCAGGTCGTGAGCAACGCATTCGGTACGGGCGCCGGCTGGGAGCAGGAGTTCTTCGACGACATGGAGAAGCACTGGGTGCCCTTCTTCGACAACCTCCGCCTCTACCTCACGCACTTCCCGGGCCAGCGAGTCACCTCGATGTCGGTCGCCGCCGACATACCGGGCCGCGTCAACGCCGTATGGTCGGCCCTGCGCCAGGCCCTCGATGCCGAAAAGGCCGGTCGAGCGGTCGACGTTCGCGGCCTCACCGGTCATGTCGAGCGGATCAGCATGTCGCCGGGACCGAACGAGCTGCTGCTGCGCCTGACCGATCCCGTACCCGGCTTTCTCGGGTTCTTCGCCCACGACAAAGGCGACGGCGTGACCGCCACCGCGATCGAGGGCTATCTGTTCTCCGAGGATGACGCCCCCGGCTTCGTCGAGCGAGAACAACCGGCATGGAAGGCATGGCTTGAGAATCTGGCGATCCCCGAGACTGACGCTCCACCTCGCCCCTACGGTTTCAATCCCTCCAGAGATGATCACGGACGATGACAACGCCAGACGCCGCCCCGATCGGACCACGGCGTTTCAATCCCTCCAGGGATGATCACGGACACCAGCGACGACGCGCTCAGCCGATCCCTGCTGCCATGGTTTCAATCCCTCCAGGGATGATCACGGACCCGCGAGCGCGTCCCCCGCGGCCCGCGCGTCCTCCTCGTTTCAATCCCTCCAGGGATGATCACGAACAGCGCCGCCACCGCTCGGCGTAGACCTTCCCGCGTTTCAATCCCTCCAGGGATGATCACGAACAGCGACGCTCAACGCGATCAGGCTGGCTCGCGCCGGTTTCAATCCCTCCAGGGATGATCACGGACCCGTGTCGGTGGTCAGCAGCGGGCTGTCGGTGGGTTTCAATCCCTCCAGGGATGATCATGGACCCGCCCCGGCGTCGACTGGGTGGCCTACGAGCCGTTTCAATCCCTCCAGGGATGATCACGGACGCGGATCCGGTTCGCGAACGTCTGGTACGGCAAGTGTTTCAATCCCTCCAGGGATGATCACGGACCAGTCGGGATGGCCTCAGCTTGAGGCCACCATCGAGTTTCAATCCCTCCAGGGATGATCACAGACCGGGCCTGTGGCTCTGGGAGATCTGGCCGACCCCGTTTCAATCCCTCCAGGGATGATCACAGACCTGACCCGCCAGACTGCCCGCATGTAGGGGGACCAGCGTTTCAATCCCTCCAGGGATGATCACAGACCCGCATCGCCGGGTCGATGGACCTGACGGCTGGCAGGTTTCAATCCCTCCAGGGATGATCACAGACCGGCGGACGCAGTTTCCCCGTACCGCGTGCAGACAGGTTTCAATCCCTCCAGGGATGATCACAGACCTGGCCAACCGCCGCGGCACACACTGACCCGCAGTGTTTCAATCCCTCCAGGGATGATCACAGACGACGGCCAGGGCCATGCGGTCGAGGTCCAGGCCGAGTTTCAATCCCTCCAGGGATGATCACAGACGTCACCGGGTCCAGCAAGGGCATCGGCCGGGTGCTGGTTTCAATCCCTCCAGGGATGATCATAGACGTCGCTACTAGTGTACTGCGCCGGAAATCTGAGCTTTTAGTTCTTAACTGTTT
>NZ_CAAAFR010000054.1:0-12664 GCF_900634745.1 Protofrankia symbiont of Coriaria ruscifolia | reverse complement strand
GTTTCAATCCCTCCAGGGATGATCACGGACTCCTCTCTCGTGGGACGGTCGCGCGTCAGTTCGCGCGTTTCAATCCCTCCAGGGATGATCACGGACCTGCGGTTCAGATCGGCCGGATCGTCAACGCTGACCGGTTTCAATCCCTCCAGGGATGATCACGGACTGGGGTCGTGCCGAGCACCGGCCACGCCCGCGCAGCGGGTTTCAATCCCTCCAGGGATGATCACGGACCCGCGATCGAACCACTGGTGGCCGAGGCCATCGGGTTTCAATCCCTCCAGGGATGATCACGGACCCCGAGGATAAACGCGCAGGTCAGGGGCTGTTTGTGGGGCCGATCGGAGGGCTGTTTTGCAGCGGTCCGGCGGTAGTGCAAACCCCCAGGTCACAGCCATGATCCTTATCTTAGAGGATCGAGTCCTGGTTGCCCATCTCGCGTCCGAGCCACTCGGCCTCCACAAGGTGCGGGGACCGCGTCCGATAGATCCGGATGCTGTCGTAGCCAAGATCAAGATGGGTGCGCAGCGCGGCGAGGAGGGCCCGGTACTGGGCAGCGGACAGCTCCCCTTCGAACACGCTGCGCTGAACCCAGTGAAGGTACTTGCGGCAGGTCTTGAGGACGAGAGGGTTGCGTTCGGCCGCGGTGTCGTAGACGAGGACGACGAACATGGCTCACCACCAGGGCCGGAAGGGCTTGTACGGCGTGCCCTCCAGGCAGAGGCGGACAATCTTGAGGGCTTCGAGATGAATGATCTCCTCGTAGGAGACCTTGCGGCGTAATCCTCTGTGCTGAACGGTCGTGGCGAGCTCTTCTCGGATCATTGTGGCGACTTTCTTGCGGCCCTCGCGGCTGAGCGTGGCCTTTCCGACATCCGTCTCGAAATCGGAGGGGCGCAGCGTCTTCTGCGCTGCCGCGCGGCGCAGCAGGCGTTCGGCGAACAGCGGTTTGAACGGTTCGGCCAGGTCCAGCGCGAGGGTGTTGCGACGACGGTCGGTGTCGGCGTGCAGAAACCCGAGCGCGGGGTGGAGTGGCGTGCAGCGCAGGGCGGTGAGGACGCGGGCGTAGACGATGCTGTTGGCGTAGCTGACGAAGGCGTTACCGGCGTTGGTGGGCGGACGGCGGGTACGGCCGTCGAGACGCAGCCAGGTCGGCAGGATCGTGTCGAGCACGCCCCATGCGGTGCGGCGGAAGTTTCCCTCGGCTCCCATGAGCTGATCGGCACTGTGACAGTCCGGAAGCTGACCGTTGAGCGTGTCCAGGGCACGATCGAGCAGGTCGGTATCGAGCGCCCACCGCACGTTTGCCGCGGTGCCGGCGACGATTGCGCGGGCGACAGTCGTGCGGCGATCCTGGTCGGCGGTGAGGGTGACCTGGCTGCGGACCACCTGAGCGGAGGACATGTCCTCCGCGGGGGTGAGCGCGCCAGCATAGTTGCCGTAGTGGTCCAGGACATGGACTGTCACCCCGTGCCGGCCGAGAAGAGAGACGGCCGCCGTGTTGATGTCGACATGGTCGAAGGTGACCAGGTCGCGGACGTCGGTGATCGGGACGCGCACCGGGCTGGTGTCAGCCCGTTCGATGCGCAGGCTGTTGTCCTCGCGGCGGATGCGGCAGGGTTCGGTCAGCCAGTAGGTGCGGCCGGCGGCGCTCATGTCTGTCCCCAGCAGTAGTCGGTGTAGGAACAGCCGCGGCACCGTCGGCGCTCCAGCCGTGGCGGGATCGACGGCTCCTCGATGACGGCACGGGCCTGCCGTTCGGTGTCCAGGGCGATGGCGCGGGCCTGACCGTCCCATGCCACTGTGACCGTGCGGCGGATGAGCGGATAGTGGACCGTCCCGCCGCGCACGTGGACTCCTCGGCGTTCCAGGAGCAGGCAGTAATGCCGGACCTGCGCCTCATGATCCGGCGAGGTGGCCCGGGAGGACTTGGTCTCGTGGACGACGGCGCCGGTGGTGACCCAGTCGATTTTCGCCTCGCCCAGGTCGATGTCGCGGCGGCGGGTGTAGGTGGTGTCGTCCACGACCTCGCCGAAGGCGACCAGGTCGCTGGCCCCCTCCGGACGGTAGCCGCGCATGTAGAGCCAGAGCTGACGTGGGCAGTGCAGCAGATACTTGATGTGAACCCCGCCGAGGCCGTCGTCGCCAAGGCTGTCCCCGAGGCCGTTGCCTCCAAAGCCATTGCCTCCAAGACCGTTGCCTCCGAGGCCGACGTCGCTGGCGTCGCTGGCGTCGCTCGCCGGGCCGACGTCGTTCACAGGACGGTGTCCGCGGGTACGGCGGAGTGCCCACCTGGATCGGCATCCTGGCCACGGGCCAGTTCCAAGCCGGTGTCGGGCGTATAAGGCACATCGACGACGGGCAGGCGAAGCGCGGAGTTCCGCGGGTCGCGCAGGAACTGGACGCACTTCCTGCCGAGAAGACCGGCATACTGTCCGAACGAAAGCGGAATCAGCAGCCCTTCGGCAAGCAGCGGGTCACCGTCGCGCTTGTCGGACAGCTCCTGGTATTCCTCGACGTCGTCGGCGTGCAGAACGTGCACGGTGTCGAAGCCCTTGTCGAGACCGTCGGCGAACTCGCTACGGTCCTCGAAGGGCTTACAGAAGGTCAGGAAGCCGGTGATGAATTCATCGCGAGCGTCGCGGGCGGTGCGGGCCCACTGCTGGCCCCAGGGTGTGGCGTAGACGTCGGCCAGCCAGGTGTCGATCGTGCGCTCCGAAATCCTGGGATCTCGGAGCACGGTGCGCCGCATGGCGGCCCATGCCGCATCCAGGGCTTCCTCCTCGTAGGGCAGGTGGGACGACACGGCGTGAACACGGAACTCGACGGGACCGTCGGGGTGGCGTCCGCGGCGGTTGACCCGGCCGGCACGTTGGGCGACCGCCTCGATCGGAGCGAGTTCGCTGGCCCCTCGGTCGAAATCCAGGCACAGCGAAACTTCCAGGGCCTGGGTGGATACGACGAGCCCCCCACCGCGAAAGGCCGACTGACCGGCTTTGCGTTCGGGATGCCGGGCGGTGATGCGTTGTTCGATCCGCGCCCGATCACGGGCTTTGAACCGGGAATGCAGCAGCAGAGCCGCATTCCCGTCGTCCCCCAGGAGACCGCGAGCGACCGATGCCAGACTTGCGTACAACTGCTGAGCCGTACCCACGGTATTGGCCACGACAAGGACGCTGCGTCCCTCCGCGAGCCAATCCGTGATGGCTGCCAGGCTCGCGGGCGCGGTGATCGGCTCGTTGTCGAGGACGAGACGGTGGCGGTCCGGCGCGGTGCCGGCGGCGGCGGGCACCACCATGACCGGCAGCTCGAGACTGTCACAGACAAGTTTGACCATGGGCGGCGCGAGGGTGGCGGACAGCACCGCGACCCGGCTCCCGAGCTGCTCCCACAATCTCAGCGCGGCGCAGATCCGGCCGAAGGTGACCGGGTCGTAGGCGTGCAGCTCGTCCAGGACGAACATGGCGTTGGCCTGTTCCAGCAGGACCGAGGAGTACCGGGGCCCCGCGATGGCCGCCCGCAACAGTTGGTGGGGGGTAGCGACCCGCACCCGTTGAGCGAACAGGCGCATGGCGCCCGCCCGAGCACGCGCCTTGCGTGCGTCGTCGACGCCGGGAGCGCAGTCCTCCGCTACCGCGCGGGTGAGCAGCGTGCGGGCCGCGGTGGAATGCAGCACACCGATATCGGGCGTGACCTGGCCCGGCGGCGGGTCGAGATCACGGGTGAACCGGTCGACGGCTGCGTCGATGGACGCCCGGTAGGGCAGTACCCACACCAGCCGGGGCCCACCCGGCATGGTGGCGAGCTGGGTGGATGCCCATGCCAGGCCCGCTTCGGTCTTGCCGCTGCCGGTCGGTGCGATCAGGATCAGATGGCCGTCGACCGCAGCCGCGCACCGCTGATGATCGTACGGTGTGGCCAGCCGGTCGAGGAATCGCCGCGGTAACGGCATGTGCCGCTGCAGCGGCACATGGGCGGACCCGCAGTGGTCGGCGAGGGTGACCGCTCCTTGGAGCAGCACCGCCAACAGGCCCGCATCCGGGCTGACCGGGTCGATCCAGGCGTCCCGCGTCGCCGCGAACAGATCGCGGGCGCGCTGCCACAACCGTCGGCCGTCCGGTTGCGGCAGGGCCGCTGCGAGCTGGCCGGTGAACCAGGCGAGCAGCTCGGAGTGCCGCGCCGGAGTGACCTGGACGCGCGGTTCGTCGGCGAGCGCGTCCGGGTTGCGGCCGAACCGGCGTTCCCAGCCGCCGTCATACGGGTAACTGTCGGCCAGGCCGCCGCCGAGACCACCGCTGACCGTCAGTGGCCTGTGATGGAAGGCGACGCCGGTGGCCGTCATAAGCCGGTCGTGGTCGGGCTGACCGGCGGTGAGCAGGTCCACGTAGGCCAACGAGAACACTTCGTGACGCTCGCCCCACGGCGCCTTGCGCACCCGCAGCTGCCGTTGGAAACCGGCGGCGACCTTACCGGCGTCGTGGAGCAGGGCGGCCTGTTCCACCCACGTCCAGAAGCGCGGTTCCGCGGCGATCGGCCCGGCCGGGCCGATGCGCTCGGCGACCATGCGGGCGGCGTCGCGCACCGCCGCGGAGTGCGCGGTGAGCGGCTCGGGGCGGCCGAGCGCGGAGCCGGTGGCGGACTTCGCGAGCACCTGGTCGAGCTCACCGTGACCTCGAGCCCTGTCAACCCTGTCTGCCCTGTCTGCCCTGTTTGCGCTGTTTGCGCTGTCGGGGCTGTCGGGGCCGTGGAGCCAGACCGCCTCGCCGGTGCCCTCGTCACGGTAGGCACCGTGAACGGACTGCCGTCCTGCCGGCGCCGGACACCACAGGTACGATCCGTACATCGTACGCAGACGATCGGTGCTGATGATCTCGGCGAGCCGCACGGACACCGCCTGGGGCGCGGTGTGACCGTCCGGTGGGGCCAGTGCGTGGCCGACCACAGCCTCCGCGGTCGGGTGCAGCACCGTCCACCGGGGTCGGCCCCGCAGATGCACCAGATCCTGGGAGCGGCCCAGTCGCAGCCCCCAGACCGGCCGGCGCAGCGCGGCTTCGATCCGCCGGCCGTCCGCGCCGGGAATCCACAAGATGACACCGACACCGGTGAGGAACGGCCGTTCCCGGACGGTGGCGCCGCCCTTCCCCGGTCCGACCCGGCCGCCGACAGCGGGATTGCTGCCGTCCGCGGCGATCGGATGGTAGGTCTCCAGGTCGACGCCGTCGCCGGCGGCACTCGCCGCCATCCCCAGCCGCACCGGCTCATCAGGACGGCCGGTAGCAGCCGCCAGCATCCCCCGCACCGTGGACAACGCCGGGACGGGAAGGCATCGGGTGACCCCGGGAAACATCGGATCCCGAAACGACGCGACCGGTACGAACAACTCGACCCGCAGAGCCTCGACCGAGGTCCGCTGCCCACCCACCGAATTCACCGTGCCGGGTCGTCGAACCAGGCGTCGTGCTGCCCGGAACGGACCCGTGAGGCGAGCGCGAGCAACACCGTCCGCGGATGGCCGACCACCACCTGTCCGGCGGCGATCTCCTCAGCGAGGTCGGCTTCGAACTGCTTGCGCAGGGTGTCGCGGAACCCGGGTCGCCAACCGACGAGCACCGGCGGCTCCCATTCGCCCTGCCATGCGGCCAGTTCCTTACGCAGTACCTCACCGCGGACCTGAAGACCGGTGCCGTCCTCGGCGCCGTCGATGACAAAGCCGAGCGGGTTCACCCCACCCGCCATCGGCACCACGGCAATCAGCGCCGGGAGCCGGTCACCGTAGTGCAACGCCTTCTTCGCGCCACCGGCCAGCTCGGCGAAGGCCTCCAACAGAACCGCGACCCGCTCCCGGCGGGAGGCCAACGGCAGGCGCACCGCGGTGTGGCCACGGAACGTCTGCGTGGTGGCGCCCGCCTGTACCGCCAACGCGACATCCAACGCGGTCTTCTCGTCCAGGTAGTTCGGCCGCCCCGACCCGTTCGCGGCCGGCAGGGTGAACGTGCCGACTCGAGGAACGTCCAGCAGGAACGGCGCGGCCAGATCAGCGGTGTAGAACTCGTGTGCGTGCAGTACCGGCTCGGGAATGTCCCGGGACATCACGCCGAAGTCCTCGGTTGGTCGTACCGGTTCGACCGCGAGGAATGTGCCGACCATGAACGGCGTATCGCGGATGGTGGTGGCCTCGTCGCTGGATTTTGCCGTGGCCTTCATGTAACCGAACAGGTCGTCGTCGACATACCTGATCGGGTCCGCGGCCGTGGTCGCCTTCTGCGCCTTGTTCTGTGCCTTACCGACCCGCTGGGCGGGCGACGGCACCGACCCGGCGGCAGTCATCGTGTCCCGCAGCCACCGGCGGAACGCCTGCGCGGACACATAGGGATAATCGCGGCCCCGGATCCGGGTCTTCTTCACCCTGCCGGTCGTCCCGTCACCGGCACCGTTGTTCGGCGCGCCCGCCTCCACCGCGAGCACAATCTTGCCTGCCAGAAACGCCATCAGACATCCCCCTGTTCATCCTCGTCATCGACCGGGTCGACCCCCACCAGCGGGCCGTCCTGTTCACCGTCGTCAGAATCGTCGGAGTCGTCCCGGGTGCCAATCGGCGCCTTGCGCACGACCAGCTCGGCAACGACCTCGAAGAACAACTGGCCGCGAAGCTGCCACCCCTGCGGGGTCGACCCGAACAGCGCCCCTGTCACCCCGGTGATATCTGACGGACGGCGCCCGTCAAGCAGCAGCCGACCGCTCGCCTCCATCAACAGACGTTGCAACAGAAATGCGCGGCCGGCCACCTTTCGGTACTCGTTGAACCGACCACGTGGATTGGCCTCAGCAGTGATCCAGTCGACCAGCAGTTCGGTGACGGGTTTCAACACACCCGAATCCACTCCACACATCTCCCTCAGATACAGCGCGAACAGAGCCCGCCAGGCCCGCAGAGTTGACCCCGGCATCTTGTCAATCGAGTCACGGCAGTTGAACATCTCGACCAACAACCGGTCCCGGGGACCGTTCGCGGGATCGAACAACGTCCGGGCAATAACGTCACGGCCACTGCGGACAACCGCTCCGTCCGCGGCACGCCGGGTCAACGCGTGTTCGAGCCGTCGCCAGCCCCGGTCGGCATCCTTGTTCGCGGGCAGGACGTGCAGGAATCCCACGACGGCCAGGCGAGTACCGGTGACACGCAGCCACGGCTCCTGGTTGTCATTCTTGAACATCCACAAGGTTGCCGCGACAGGTCGCGATTTCGCGTAGGTGCGCAATGCCCACAACGTCACCGCCTCCGGTGAGGCGTTCGACGGCAGGGAGCTGAAGCCGGTCTGCCGGATCCGGGCGGCGCGCTCGCAGTTGTCCACCACGAAGGCCCGCTCGACAGCGTCGTCGTCGCAGGTCAGCACCGTCGCGGACCCGGCTGTCACCGCGGCGCCGTACGGCATCGCCCACAACGCGATCCGGCACGCCCGGCACACCGGCCAGCCTGCCGCACGCGGCGGGAGCGTATTGAGGAACTTGGTCGTGTCGAACATCGGCAACATCGATTTCGACCACAGCGCTGCGGCCGGCGTACCGCAGAACACGCACGGCCGCAGCACGGCGCCCGCTCGCTCCACGATGAAGAACTGCTCCACCTCGCGGGTCAACACGGCTGTGTCCCTGGACCGGCCCGCATGGGTCGGCTTCGCGTTGGGGAACAGCGCGTACAGGACCTTCCACCAGTCGTAGGCGGCAGAATCCTTGGCTGCCACTGATGCCCGCACGACGTCCCGCACAAGCTTTGCCGTAACATCGTCGAGATCCGTCACGGTTACGTCATCGGGACGGTCTCGTCCGGCCAGCGTCATGACCGACCAGGCGCCGGCGCGTTGAAGCGGATGACGCGTAAACGGCAATACGCCCACCCGCAGCGTTTCCCCGTACAGTAACTCGGTCATAGGATCCAGCCGAATCCCTGATTCGTGTTGAGTCCCAGACCCCATTCATAAAGGGCGTCGAGCAACACGGACGAGGCACACATCCGCAGCTGGACGGTACTTCCATGCCGCGGCACGCGCTGCACCAGGAACTTGCGTGGATATCCGTACGACACCACCTCGACCTCGACCTCGCCGGGCAGGCCCAGCACGTCCGCCTTGTGACGCAGGTTGTGGCACAACCGTTCCACATACCGCGGATGATCGGGGTGGATGAACTGGTCCTCGAACTTCACCAGCACCGGCGTCACCGTCGAAAAGACGGCTTCTCCCGAGCTGTGATCCGGCACCGGTTCCAGCTGCACACCCCGCACCCGCAGCGGAACCGTGCCCCAGCGGATGTCGGTACGCCCCGCCACGCCTGCCAGCAGCGCCGCGGCCACCCTCGGCACCGGAGAACCGAACCAGACCGAGCCATCACCCGACGCCCCGTACACACCGGTACGCCGACCCGCCCCACGAAAACACGGCGACGACAAACCCAGTGGACGCAACGAACTACCCGCATAACCATGATCATGTAGCTCGGCCGCCAACGCCTCGTCCTGGGCGCGGATCAGATCGTAGGCAACCCCGCGCGCCGGACTGAACACCTGCGGCCACGGAATGCTGTCCACATCCGCGGCAACATCCACCCGAAACCTCATACGACTCCCCCGATCCTCTCACACTCTGATCTTGTCTGCCGCCGGCGCTGCGTGCCCGGCCCCAGGTAACCGGCAGGTCGCCGCTACCCATCAGGTACTGACGGACGACGGCGACGACAACCTCTCGATACGCTGCCGACAGCCATCAAGATCGACCAACCCGACGAGAACCCGGTTCATAGCGGATCGACTCCGCGTCCGGCCCCCTCCCTGGTCTCCGGTTATCGCAGATGTCCATCTTGTCGCGGCAGGTTACCGAGAGAGGATGCCATATGGCCTCGACGTCTTTGAGCCGAGGAGCGCGACGCATAGGCCTTCGCGCGCCATCACTCTCGATGGACGTTGGCCTACAGCACACACGCCCACCGAAGAGGCCACGTTGCGGTCTTCGGTCTTCTTCCAAAGCGACCCGGTAGCACACACAATAACCAAAAGTAGTCGAATGGCTCCGAATCCGAGGCTTGGTCAATGGCCCATCCGCATCGAGGTTCCGTTACATCCGCGGATAGTTGCCTTCCATCACTGTCGCCAGGTCATCCTCGGTGAGGATCTCTCCGCGCGCGAGCTCAGCCTCGGACTCAGCAAGCCGACGGACCGTTGCCGAGTCTGACAGGATCGCCACCATCCCCTCCCGCGACCCCAGATCCTCGATGGCCACCAGGACGGCCGATGGGCGTCCGTGGACCATGACGATGACACGTTCATACTGCTCGTGAACCCGCCCGACGAGTTCCGACAGGTGGGACTTGGCTTCGGCCAGCGGCAGCGCGGCCACCATGATCAAAATCATCATGAACCTGGAACGGCCGTCCATCGGCCAAGGCGTGGTCTCAAGTAGAGAACATCAGGCCAGTAGGCCGGCAAGGCGGAACGCGGCAGAGAACGGTTCCGCGAGTTCACAGCGGCCGCCACCACGTACGGTGGCGACGACGTCATAAGCTCCGTGGCCGCCGAGCAGACGGACGGTCACCGACAAGATCTTCGGATCGAAGACCCGGGAGGAGCGAATCCCCCGCGTTCTGGCAAGCGACGCACTTCGTCTGCGCGTCATAGGTACGACCGTATACGGGCAGGACTTCGACTCCCAGTTTTTCAATCTCGCGATCACCGGCGGTGTTTCAACCCCTCCAGGGATGATCACGGACGCTGATCAAGGAGGTGCTGGGATACCCCGTCACCGAGTTTCAATCCCTCCAGGGATGATCACGGACCACCACGGTCCAGCTCGCCACGGCCCGGCACCGAGCGTTTCAATCCCTCCAGGGATGATCACGGACCTGCACGTCGGGGCCAAGCGCCCGCCCGTGTGGCGGTTTCAATCCCTCCAGGGATGATCACGGACCCGCATCGCCGCACGTCACGGCGCGACGTTTGCGATCGCTTCAATCCCTCCAGGGATGATCACGGACCTACACGCTGGCCGGGGCGGTCGAGCCCCACGAGGTGTTTCAATCCCTCCAGGGATGATCGCGGACCGTGACCCATGCGATCGCGTGGGCCGATTGGGAGGTGTTTCAATCCCTTCAGGGATGATCACAGACGTCCGAGCGGTGAGGTTGTGGTGGTCGCGGAGGCTCATGTTTCAATCCCTCCAGGGATGATCACGGACAGGGACCAAGCGCCCGCTGGACGCCAACGGCTCAGGTTTCAATCCCTCCAGGGATGATCACGGACCAGCGCCGCCACGATCGCATCGCCCTCGGCGGTCGGGTTTCAATCCCTCCAGGGATGATCACGGACCTGGACCTGCGGTAGCGTCATCGGCGCCCAGGCGTGTTTCAATCCCTCCAGGGATGATCACGGACCAAATTCCTGGTATGGCCGTCCATACGCGCCATAGAGTTTCAATCCCTCCAGGGATGATCACGGATGGCGACGAACGGATGGGGATGGGGATGGGACACGATTCCAATGTTTCAATCCCTCCAGGGATGATCACGGACCCGGTACCTGGCCGGTTTCGCCGAGACCACCGGCGCGTTTCAATCCCTCCAGGGATGATCACGGACTGGCTGCCGTGAACCGGGCACGACCCTTTGTTGATGGTTTCAATCCCTCCAGGGATGATCACGGACGCCGCCCGTCCTCGTCGTGGCAGCTATGGCGGACCTGTTTCAATCCCTCCAGGGATGATCACGGACGAGCCAGCGCTCACAGTCGCGCCCGACTCGGCCGAGTTTCAATCCCTCCAGGGATGATCACGGACCTGGATCCGATCCCGTAGTACCACCACCGGCACGTGTTTCAATCCCTCCAGGGATGATCACGGACCGGCGCCAGCCAGCTGTGCGCCATTGAGCTGCACGTTTCAATCCCTCCAGGGATGATCACGGACTCTGAGAAAGGGATGGGGCACTACTACGCCAGCAAGTTTCAATCCCTCCAGGGATGATCACGGACCTGGAGCCCGCACAAGATGTTGGTCCCGCTGATGGGTTTCAATCCCTCCAGGGATGATCACGGACAGCCCAGCGCGTCCCGGTAGACGCCGCGGTTGCGCAGTTTCAATCCCTCCAGGGATGATCACGGACCGGCGTCTTCGATCAGCGCGATGCCGTGGCGCTCAGGTTTCAATCCCTCCAGGGATGATCACGGACATGCGTAGGAGGGACCATGCAACTCAACGAGGTGTTTCAATCCCTCCAGGGATGATCACGGACCTTCGGCGCGGGCCTGGCCGCGCTGGCGGACGGGTTTCAATCCCTCCAAGGATGATCACGGACGGTGCTCTACGGCGACGACGCGGTCAGCTATTCCCGGTTTCAATCCCTCCAGGGATGATCACGGACCGGTTGACGTCAACCAGTCGACCAGTCGACTATGGGTTTCAATCCCTCCAGGGATGATCACGGACCGTGAAGCAGCGAACGTGCCAGGAGGCGCGTCGTAGGTTTCAATCCCTCCAGGGATGATCACGGACAAGCTGAGCGCCGATCTTAAGCTACCGCTCTACCAGTTTCAATCCCTCCAGGGATGATCACGGACTCGGGCATCGCTCCCACTGGTGGTTGACACGCGTGGTGTTTCAATCCCTCCAGGGATGATCACGGACCTTGACCTGTCGGGCGCAGGACTCTTTCTTGCCGTGTTTCAATCCCTCCAGGGATGATCACGGACGTCCTCACGGACCAGGCCCATGGTGTCCAACCACGCGTTTCAATCCCTCCAGGGATGATCACGGACGCGGCGATGACCAGACAGAGATAGCCGGCCAGTTCGAGTTTCAATCCCTCCAGGGATGATCACGGACGGCGGTGATCGCCACCGTGGCCGCCCAATGCAGCGGGTTTCAATCCCTCCAGGGATGATCACGGACTAGAGATTTTTAAGAAATGTCCGCCCCCGGTTCAGGTTTCAATCCCTCCAGGGATGATCACGGACGCCCAAATGCACCGTGTGGCCGTTCGCCAGGTTCTGTTTCAATCCCTCCAGAGATGATCACGGACTTATATATCCTAACGGGGCCACAGAGGAGATACCGTTTCAATCCCTCCAGGGATGATCACGGACGAGGGCCGCTCGGGCGCCACCAGGCCCAGCTCCTCGGGTTTCAATCCCTCCAGGGATGATCACGGACCCGCTGACGACGAGGCGATGTCGGCATGACGACGGTGTTTCAATCCCTCCAGGGATGATCACGGACTCGCGACCGCCGTCTTCGACCACCAGGCGGCCGCGTTTCAATCCCTCCAGGGATGATCACGGACCGGGCCCGTGCTAGGAGAGACCGTCAACCTTCAACCGTTTCAATCCCTCCAGGGATGATCACGGACCTGCGGACTCCCCGCGGGCCACGACGGCAACCACCTGTTTCAATTCCTCCAGGGATGATCACGGACCTGCCGGACACCCGCCGCCGGCACGCCCACTCTTGTTTCAATCCCTCCAGGGATGATCACGGACTGGCCCGGACGGCGTAGCGTCAGCGCGCGAACTGTCCGCAGTTTCAATCCCTCCAGGGATGATCACGGACGCCCCAACCAGCTCATCCTCACCATGCAACCCAAGTTTCAATCCCTCCAGGGATGATCACGGACTTGGCTGGTCCAGACA
>NZ_CAAAFR010000053.1:62406-71852 GCF_900634745.1 Protofrankia symbiont of Coriaria ruscifolia | reverse complement strand
CCCGACCGGGTTTCAATCCCTCCAGGGATGATCACGGACCGGGCTCATCACGAGCCTGCTGGCCCGCACGACCCCGTTTCAATCCCTCCAGGGATGATCACGGACAGGAAAACACGGAGAGCAACACCAGCACTCCTAGCTGTTTCAATCCCTCCAGGGATGATCACGGACACGGCCCGGCTGCAACTCGCCGAGGGACAGACCGTGTTTCAATCCCTCCAGGGATGATCACGGACCGGCCTCTCTCATTCCCCCACGCCAGGGCGTGCAACGTTTCAATCCCTCCAGGGATGATCACGGACCCCACGGTTCCCATTCCGGGGCCACCCAGCCGTGTTTCAATCCCTCCAGGGATGATCACGGACCCGTCGGGAGCTCCAGTCCATCATCGGCCCACTGATGTTTCAATCCCTCCAGGGATGATCACGGACACGAGGCGATCGACGCCGTGCCGGGTGATCAGGGCCTGTTTCAATCCCTCCAGGGATGATCACGGACGGGCGGCGCGCTCGCGGACTGCTGTGGTGACGTCCCGTTTCAATCCCTCCAGGGATGATCACGGACTGCCTTCCTTGACGTCCAGGCATTCCGCCGTGCCGGTGTTTCAATCCCTCCAGGGATGATCACGGACCACAGTGCCAGATGATGCCCGCCGGCAAGCGGCGATGTTTCAATCCCTCCAGGGATGATCACGGACTTGCCGAGTACTGCTCGGTGATCGGCAGGTTGAATTAGTTTCAATCCCTCCAGGGATGATCACGGACGGGCGAGTAGTCGCCCGGCTCGGCGTCCGTGGCAGTGTTTCAATCCCTCCAGGGATGATCACGGACCGGCAGCTCATTCCCGCACCGGTCAGCCGGTACTCGTTTCAATCCCTCCAGGGATGATCACGGACGCCGCCATCGAGTCCGAAGAGGCTCGCCTCGCCGCGTTTCAATCCCTCCAGGGATGATCACGGACATTGATGGTCAGCGGGCTGTAGTCGGTGGGCATGTGTTTCAATCCCTCCAGGGATGATCACGGACTCGCACCCGCGCGGATGCTGAGCGTGGTACCAGCGTTTCAATCCCTCCAGGGATGATCACGGACCGTCGATGTCTTGCTCGTCCATGCCGCGCTCAGGTTTCAATCCCTCCAGGGATGATCACGGACGCGGACCGCCACCGCGCCACGCCGTTCGCGCAACTGCACGCGTTTCAATCCCTCCAGGGATGATCACGGACGTGCACGCGATTTATGGCGACCGCGTTCTAGCGCTCCTGTTTCAATCCCTCCAGGGATGATCACGGACTGGGTCAGGTGGTGGGCACGGCCTCGCGCAGACGGCCGTTTCAATCCCTCCAGGGATGATCACGGACCGGCCGGGACCGGCGCTCCGGCGGCGAGCGGGCCGCGTTTCAATCCCTCCAGGGATGATCACGGACGATGTCGAGAAGATGGTGGGTGGGAGAGGCCCCCATGTTTCAATCCCTCCAGGGATGATCACGGACCGTCCCGCCCTTCGCGATGCCCTGTGGGGTGACCTGTTTCAATCCCTCCAGGGATGATCACGGACTTGAGCACAGCAGGGCTCGCGGATGCTGGAGACAGTTTCAATCCCTCCAGGGATGATCACGGACTTATCCCCACCTCGGCGTCGCCATCGTCGTCCTCTGTTTCAATCCCTCCAGGGATGATCACGGACGAGCGGGCGCGCACGGCAGGACCGCCGCCTTGTCATTGTTTCAATCCCTCCAGGGATGATCACGGACTAGCCGAGGGCCTGGGCGACGACGGGCGCGGGGGTGTGTTTCAATCCCTCCAGGGATGATCACGGACGGGGACGGGAATCCGGCGCTGGTACCAGCCCCGCAGGGTGTGTTTCAATCCCTCCAGGGATGATCACGGACCTGCAGTTGGTTGGTCTTGCCGGTGCCCTGGTCTCGTTTCAATCCCTCCAGGGATGATCACGGACTCGCCAAGATGGCGGGCCACGCCGACAAGCTCGCGTTTCAATCCCTCCAGGGATGATCACGGACTTGCCCATCACGTTGCGAAAGCCACTGGTCAGCCGTCGTTTCAATCCCTCCAGGGATGATCACGGACAGACTCCTGGTGGTAGTGCAAGTGTCGCGACTTCATGTTTCAATCCCTCCAGGGATGATCACGGACGAGCGCACAGTCGTTCTTCACATTTACACAGGCTTACGTTTCAATCCCTCCAGGGATGATCACGGACAAGGGCCTTGGCGCCGGCACCGTCCGGGCCCATCTGTTTCAATCCCTCCAGGGATGATCACGGACCGGCGCCGGGCTCACCGCGCAAGCGCGGGGCGACGACCCGTTTCAATCCCTCCAGGGATGATCACGGACCGCTCCTGCTGCCCGGCGTGCTGGCGCGCGCTCCCGTTTCAATCCCTCCAGGGATGATCACGGACTGAGCGCGACGCGGTCGGCCGGGACGCCCAGGAGCCCGCGTTTCAATCCCTCCAGGGATGATCACGGACCTCGTGGAGCGGGCGGCCGGCGCGGCGCCCGTCTTGTTTCAATCCCTCCAGGGATGATCACGGACCCGAGGATAAACGCGCAGGTCAGGGGCTGTTTGCGGGGCTGATCGGAGGACTGTTTTGCAGCGGTCCGGCGGTAGTGCAAACCCCCAGGTCACAGCCATGATCCTCATCATAGAGGATTGAGTCCTGGTTGCCCATCTCGTGTCCGAGCCACTCGGTCTCCACCAGGTGCGGGGACCGCGTCCGATAGATCCGGATGCCGTCGTAGTCAAGATCGAAATTGGTGCGCAGTACGGGGGGGAAGGCCTGGTACTGGGCGGCGGACAGCCCCCTTCGAACACGCTGCGCTGAACCCAGTGAAGATACTCGCAACAGATCTTGAGAGCGAGAGACTCATCACCGCACTTCCAGCAGGGTTTTGCCCATGGTGGCCCGCGGCTGGACGGCTGCATGCGCGTCAGCCGCTCGCTCCAGCGGGAACCGCTGCCCGATCACCGGACGCAACCGGCCGGCCGCCGCCTCGACCAGGACCCGTTCCCCGCCGCGTAGCCCGGTCGCGCGGACCAACATCATCGCCGTGCGCCCGTCGGCCAGCAACGCTACCGCGCAGTCAAGGTCCAGAGCCTCGGGGACCTCGACGAGTCCGCCGGCATCCCCCACCGCGCGCTCGGCGTAGCCATCCGAACCACTCGTGCTACTGATCACCCGCTTGGCAACCAGTCCCTTGTCGACGTCCGCACCGACCGCCGTGACCACGCCGCCCACACCGTTATCCATGATTATCAGCAGCCTCGCCGGGTACGGCCCGGCACCGTTCGCACGAAGCTGAGTATCCACAAAGGTGATGCTGGCGAACGCTGCCTCGATCAACATCTGCCCGGGCCCAACCACCGGGCCCAACCACCGGGTCCGGCGTGTCGCCCGCGACGAGCACCTCCGGCCCGCCGAACTCCTTCAACCACACCGCGCGCATGAGGCCCTTCCGATCAGCTCACACTCCCGGAACCGGATCCACAACCTCACCCTGAGTTCAGCTCAAGCGCTGTTTTCCGCACGCGGGGACACAATCGTAGCGATCATGCATGAAAGGTCCGTGGATGATCTCTCGACAACGGAACAGGATGATTAGCAGCTTCCAGGCGCAGGCGTCCGGACCCACGCGCAGACAGATCGCGCGTCTCGTCCACGCCGGTCAGTGGCAACGTCCCGGGTGAGGTGCCCGCTTCCCGGGACGCCTCCGATCAACTAACCGCTATATCTACTTACCGCAACAAATCGATTACGTTTTGCCGTATGCTTTGCAGCAAATGTGCTGTCTCGACGCCCGGAGGAGTGGCACCATGACCAGAGTGATGGTGAAAGATGATCCGTCGACGTCCCCACCGGCCGGACCACCCGGGGACGAACCACCCCCGGACGAGGAGGCATGGGCGCGATCCCGGTTCGCCGGCGTTCCCCACGAACCGCTCACCGATGCTGACCTGCGACGCTGGCCGTTCGGCATCGGCGCGGTCGAGACCCGCAACGGAATTACCTTCTTCCGCTCCCGTCACCCGGACGGTTTCACCTCGGATGACCTGCGCCAGACGCCCGAAGACGGCAGGCGGTACGAGCTACTCGACGGGACGATCGTGGTGAGTCCGTCCCCCGGATACACCCACCAACTCGCGGTGGCGCACCTGCTGACCATTCTCGTCGGCGCTCAGACCGGTACCGCGCGAACACTTCCCGCCCCTTTCGACATCACATTGACGCGCGGACGCATCCTTCAACCCGATATCGTCGTCATGCCGCACATCAAGGCCAAAATCCCAATTCTCGTGGTCGAGATCCTGTCCCGATACGGGCGAGGGTACGATCGGAAGGAGAAGTTCGGCGAGTACGAGGCATCCGGCATCCCATCCTACTGGGTCATCGATCCGGATATACTGGCGATCTCCGTCTTCGAACTGGCCGAAGACCGATACGAGCAGATCACATATATCGAGGACTCGGCGATGTGCAAGGTGGAGAGGCCGTTTCCGGTCAGCTTCTCCCCCGCCGCCCTTCTGGCCTGACAGAAAAGAAAAACCGCCGGGAGCGTATCAAGACACTCCCGGCAGCCCCCGACGTCCGAGCCCTGTTTTACAGGGCTCGGACGTCTTCCGCTCGAAACCGGCCGCCATGTCCGGCACTATTCGAGCACATACACCAGGACACATGTACAGCTGAATCAGTATACCTGGCCGAAAATGCCGGGCCGACCTTCCAGGGAAATGGCGGATCAGACCATGCACGACGCGTTTACGCTCACACGTTGAAGCCGAGGGCTCGCAGCTGCTCGCGGCCGTCATCGGTGATCTTGTCGGGGCCCCACGGCGGCATCCAGACCCAGTTGATGGTCACGTCGTTGACCAGCGCGTCCGGCCCGTCGGTCAGGGCGGAGCGGGTCTGGTCCTCGATCACGTCCGTCAGCGGGCACGCCGCCGACGTCAGCGTCATGTCCAGGGTCACGGTGTTGTCGTCGTGGATGTTGATCCCGTAAACCAGGCCCAGGTCGACGACGTTGATGCCGAGCTCGGGGTCGACGACGTCGCGCATGGCCTCCTCGACGTCGTCAACGGCGGCCTTGTCGCCAACGGCAGTCGTCTCGCCAACGACGTCCGTCCCGTCAACGGCGGCCGTCCCGTCAACGGCGGCCGTCCCGTCAACGGCGGCCGTCCCGTCAACGGCGGCCGTGTCGCCGACGGCCTGCGCGGCCTGCGCCACCGCCGTGTCCGTGCCGGTCGCCTCCTGGTCGGCCACAGTAGTTTCGCTCATCGGTCTGCCTCCTGTTCCGGGATGCCGCCCACCGCCTGCGCGGTCGCGTCCTTCCAGGCCATCCATGACAGCAGGGCGCACTTGACCCTGGCCGGATACTTCGACACGCCCGCGAAGGCGACCGCGTCCTCCAGCACGTCCTCGTCCGGGTCCATGGTGCCGCGGGACTGCATCAGCGCCAGGAACTCCCGTTCCAGCTCGAGCGCGTCCGTGACGGACCTGCCGATCACAAGATCGGTCATGACGCTCGCGGACGCCTGGCTGATCGAGCAGCCCTCGCTCTCGTAGGAGACGTCCGTCACCACACCGTCGGCGACCTTGACCCGCAGGGTCACCTCGTCGCCGCAGGTCGGGTTGACGTGGTGGACCTCGGTGTCGAACGGCTCGCGCAGCCCACGGTGGTGCGGGTTGCGGTAGTGGTCCAGGATGATCTCCTGGTACATGGAGTCCAGTTTCACGTTCCGAAGAACCTCCGGACGTGCCCCAGACCTTCCACGAGTGCGTCGACCTCACCGCGGGTCGAGTACAGGTGGAAGGACGCCCGTGTCGTGGCCGGAACACCGAAGCGCAGGCAGACCGGGCGGGCACAGTGATGCCCCACGCGAACGGCGACACCGAGTTCGTCGAGCAACTGGCCGACGTCGTGCGGGTGCAACGGCCGGTCGTCGGAGCCGGTCAGGACGAACGAGATGGCGCCGCCCCGGTCGAGCGCGTCCGGCGGCCCGATGATCCGCAACCCCGGTACGGCGGTCAGCCGCTCGAGGGCGTAGGCGGTGATGTCGTGCTCGTGCGCGGCGACCGCGTCCATGCCGAGGTCGGTCAGGTAGTCGACGGCGGCGCCGAGACCGACCGCCTGGGCGATCATCGGCGTGCCGGCCTCGAACCGGTGCGGCGGGACGGCGTAGGTCGACGCCTCCATCGTCACGATCTCGATCATCTCACCGCCGCCGAGGAACGGCGGCATGACTTCCAGCAGCTCGTGGCGGCCCCACAGCACGCCGATACCGGTCGGTCCGCACATCTTGTGGCCGGTGAAGGCGAGGAAGTCCACATCCAGCGCGGTGACGTCGATCGGCATGTGCGGCACGGACTGAGATCCGTCGAGCACGACCAGCGCGCCGACCGCGCGGGCCCGGGCGACCAGCGTCGCGACCGGGTTGACCGTGCCGAGGATGTTCGACTGGTGCACGAACGAGAAGATCTTCGTCCGATCGGTGATCACCTGCTCGAGGGTGGAGAGGTCGAGGCGGCCGTCGTCGGTGAGGCCGATCCAGCGCAGTGTCGCCCCGGTCCGCCGGCACAGCATCTGCCACGGCACCAGGTTGGAGTGGTGCTCCATCTCGGTGACGACGACCTCGTCGCCGGGCCCGAGCCGGAAACGCTCCGCCTCCGGACCCGACGCCGCCGCGTTGCTCATCGCGTAGGCGACGAGGTTCAGCGCCTCGGAGGAGTTCTTGGTGAAGACGACCTCGTCACGCCGGGGTGCGCCGATGAACGCCGCGACCTTGTCGCGGGCGGTCTCATACAGCGCGGTGGCCTCCTCGGCGAGTACGTGGATGCCGCGGTGGACGTTGGCGTTGTGCAGCTCGTAGTAGTCCCGCTCGGCGTCCAGGACGCGGGTGGGCTTCTGCGAGCTCGCCGCGCTGTCGAGGTAGACCAGCGGCCGATCGTCGTGGACGCGCCGCGCCAGGATCGGGAAGTCCTTGCGGATCTGCTCGACGTCGTATCCGGACCTCGGCCCGCCTACCCCTCCAACGGGGGCGGGCGAGAGCCTCGTGTCGGTCATCGTCATGCCACCGTCCCGGCCGGTTCGGTCGCTTTCACATACCGGTCGTAGCCGGCATCCTCCAGGACCGCCGCGAGTTCCGGGCCGCCGGAGTCGACGATGCGACCGCCGGCCATCACGTGGACGAACTCCGGCTTCACGTACCGCAGGATGCGGGTGTAGTGGGTGATCAGCAGGATGCCGGTCTGCCCCGCGGCACGGACGGACTCGATACCGCCGGAGACGATCCGCAGTGCGTCCACGTCAAGGCCCGAGTCGGTTTCGTCCAGAATCGCGATCTTCGGCTTGAGCAGGGCCATCTGGAGAATCTCGTGGCGCTTCTTCTCGCCGCCGGAGAAACCCTCGTTGACGCTGCGCTCGGCGAACGCCGGGTCCATCTCCAGCGTCACCATGGAGTCGCGGACCTCCTTGACCCACGTCCGCAGCTTGGGTGCCTCACCGCGCACGGCCGTCACCGACGAGCGCAGGAAGTTCGACACCGACACGCCGGGCACCTCGACGGGGTACTGCATGGCCAGGAAGACCCCTGCGCGGGCACGCTCGTCGACGCTCATCGCGAGGACGTCGACACCGTCCAGCGTCACCGTGCCCTCGGTGATCGTGTACTTGGGGTGACCGGCAATGGAATACGCCAGCGTCGACTTGCCGGAGCCGTTCGGCCCCATGATCGCATGGGTCTCGCCACGGCGGATCGTCAGATCCACGCCGCGCAGGATCTCCCTCCCCTCGGCGGAGTCGGTCTCCACCGAGACATGGAGGTTACGGATCTCAAGGGTCGACACTTGTTCAATCTCCTCAAACCGCTATGGCTTGCGCTATGCGCTATGGCTTGCCCTATGCGCTATGACTGGCCGACGTCCACCAGCACGTCGTCGCCGTCGATCTTCACCGGGTAGACGGGCACCGGCTCGGTTGCCGGCAGCCCGAGGGGCTCACCTGTGGTGAGGTCGAACTGCGAGCCGTGCAGCCAGCACTCGATCTTCGCGTCCTCGACCTCGCCCTGGGAGAGGGCGACGTCGGCGTGCGAGCATTCGTCGCGGATGGCGTAGACCTGCCCACCCGTCAGGGCCAGGCACACCGGCTCCCCGTCGATCTCCACCCCGAGCGGGACCTCCTCACTCAGGTCGGACAGGGCACACGCCCGCTGGAAACCACCCACTAGACGACCCCGCCAAGCTCGGCCTCGACCGCCGCGGTGATCCGCTCCCGCAGGGAATCGATCTCGATCCGGTCAACGATCTCGGCGAAGAAGCCCCGGACGACCAGGCGCCGCGCCTCGTCCGCCGGAATACCCCGCGCCATCAGGTAGAACAACGCCTCGTCGTCGAAACGCCCGGTCGCACTGGCATGACCGGCACCGACGACCTCACCGGTGGATATCTCCAGGTTCGGCACCGAATCCGCCCTGGCACCGTCGGTCAGGACGAGATTACGGTTGAGCTCGTAGGTGTCGGTACCCACGGCGTCCGTCCCGATCACGACGTCGCCGATCCACACCGCGTGCGCGCCGTCACCCTGCAGGGCACCCTTGTAGGCCACCCGGCTGCGGCACGACCGCGGGCCGTGGTCGACGAGCAGCCGGTGCTCCTGGTGCTGACCGGCGTCGGTGAAGAACAGGCCGTAGAGTTCCGCGTCCCCACCGGGCCCGGCGTAGGTGACCGTAGGTGACAGCCGCACCAGGTCACCACCGAGGGTGACAGTGAACGAACGAAACCGCGCGTCGCGGCCGACCGTGGCGGCATGCGCGGCCACGTGCACCGCACCGGCGTCCCAGTCCTGCAGCGACACCAGCGTCAGCGACGCGCTGTCGCCGACCGACAGTTCGACGTTACCGGCGAACGTGGCCTGCCCGGTGTGGTCGAGCACCACCGTGGCGGACGCGAACGCGCCGACCTCGACGACCAGATGGCCGTAGGCGACCCCGCCGCCGCCGTGCAGCCGCACGACCACCGGTTCCTCCGGCGCGGCCTCGGCGGGAACCGTGATCACGACGGCGTGCTCGGCCCGGGTCATCGCGAACGCCGACACCCGGTCGGCCGGGGTCAGTACCCGCCCGATGCGCCCGTCGTCGATACCGACGTGTTCGACCGTGACCGGCAGTGGGGCCTGCACGGTCACCTCAAGGGCGGCGTCGGCGGCGTCCGGGCCGGCAAGCAGGCCGCGCAGCCGACGCAGGGGGGTGAACCGCCACTCCTCCTCGCGCCCGGTCGGCACGGGATGCGCCTGCGGGTCGCGGGAGTGCACCGGACGCGGCCGGCTGTCGGGCCGCCCGTCCGGCCGGCCCGCGGCCACCCCGGGCCTGGAGCCGACCGGCAGGCCGGTCGACGACCCCGGTACCGGCACGGTCACGCTGGTACCAACACCGGTACCGG
>NZ_CAAAFR010000053.1:58436-62183 GCF_900634745.1 Protofrankia symbiont of Coriaria ruscifolia | reverse complement strand
GTACCGGCACGGTCACGCTGGTACCAACACCGGTACCGGCGGACGATCCGTCCGGCGAACCGTTGTGGACGGGTGCTGTCACCATCAGCCGACCGCGCCTTCCATCTGCAGCTCGATCAGCCGGTTGAGCTCGAGGGCGTACTCCATCGGCAGTTCACGGGCGATCGGTTCGACGAACCCGCGCACGACCATGGCCATGGCCTCGTCCTCGGACAACCCGCGGCTCATCAGGTAGAAGAGCTGGTCCTCCCCGACCTTGGACACGGTGGCCTCGTGCCCGATGGAGGCGTCGTCCTCCCGGACGTCGACGTAGGGATAGGTGTCCGACCGGCTGACCGTGTCGACCAGCAGGGCGTCGCACTTCACCGTCGCCCGCGAGTTGTGCGCGCCTTCCTTGATCTGGACCAGACCGCGGTAGGACGTCCGGCCACCGCCGCGGGCCACCGACTTGGACACGATCGTGGACGACGTCCGCGGCGCGGCGTGCACCATCTTCGCGCCGGCGTCCTGGTGCTGGCCGGCGCCGGCGAACGCGATCGAGAGCACCTCGCCCTTGGCCTGCTCGCCGAGCAGCCACACGGCCGGGTACTTCATCGTCACCTTGGAACCGATGTTCCCGTCGATCCACTCCATGGTGCCGCCGGCCTGGCAGGCGGCCCGCTTGGTCACCAGGTTGTAGACGTTGTTCGACCAGTTCTGGATGGTCGTGTACCGGCAGCGGGCGTTCTTCTTCACGATGATTTCCACGACCGCGGAGTGCAGCGAGTCGGAGGAATAGATCGGCGCGGTACAGCCCTCGACGTAGTGCACGTAGGCACCCTCGTCAACAATGATCAGGGTCCGCTCGAACTGGCCCATGTTCTCGGTGTTGATGCGGAAGTACGCCTGCAGCGGGATTTCCACGTGCACGCCCGGCGGGACGTAGATGAAGGAGCCGCCGGACCACACCGCGGTGTTCAGCGCGGCGAACTTGTTGTCGCCGACCGGGATGACCGAACCGAAGTACTCCTGGAATATCTCCGGGTGCTCACGCAGGCCCGTGTCGGTGTCGAGGAAGATGACGCCCTGCTCCTCAAGATCCTCACGGATCTTGTGATAGACGACCTCGCTCTCGTACTGGGCCGCCACGCCGGAGACCAGACGCTGCTTCTCGGCTTCGGGGATGCCGAGCTTGTCGTAGGTGTTGCGGATGTCCGCCGGCAGGTCGTCCCAACTCTCCGCCTGCTTCTCGGTCGAACGGACAAAATACTTGATGTTGTCGAAATCGATCCCGGACAGGTCCGCACCCCAGGTGGGCATGGGCTTGCGGCCGAACAGCTTCAGACCCTTGAGCCGAAGCTGGGTCATCCACTCCGGCTCGCTCTTCTTGGCCGAGATGCCCAGGACGACCGCCTCGGACAATCCGCGCTCAGCGGTCGCCGCATACGCGTCCGTGTCGGACCAGCCGAACTTGTAGGAACCCAGTCCTTCGAGCCGACTGTCGATCTCGGTCTCGGGAGTTGTGGTCATATGGCAGGACCCTCCGAGGAGGTGAGAGTGGCGGGGGGCGTGGAAACAGGTGGGACGGACGTCGGTGAACCGACTGGTGAGGAGCGCGACACCGCGGGCGGTGCGGGCGGTTCGGGTGCGCCCGGATAGACCGGATCCCCTGGGTGGACCGGATCCCCCGGCCGGCCCGGGTCTGCCTCTCCGACCACAGCGAAGGAGGAGGAAGCCCGAACGGAACGATCATGACTTTCGTCACGCCGCTGGAGGTCCCGGGCTTCCAGCGGAACATGCGTCGTGCACACCCCGTCACCATGGGCAATGGTGGCGAGCCGCTGGACGTGGGAGTCCAGCAGCCGTGACAACGCGGCGGTCTCCGCGCCGCAGAGCTCGGGAAACTGCTCGGCAACATGCTGGACGGGGCAGTGGTGCTGGCAGATCTGGATGCCCGTCGGAAGCTGCGAGGCGCTTGCGGTGTAACCGGCGGCGGACATCGCCGCCGCCAGCGCCGCCGGCCGGTCGGCAGGGTCGGCCCGGGAGACCGCGCCCTTGACCCGCCGTTCCAGATCGGCGGCGCGCGCCTCGG
Source organism: Protofrankia symbiont of Coriaria ruscifolia (assembly GCF_900634745.1). Classification (NCBI taxonomy): domain Bacteria; kingdom Bacillati; phylum Actinomycetota; class Actinomycetes; order Frankiales; family Frankiaceae; genus Protofrankia; species Protofrankia symbiont of Coriaria ruscifolia. The sequence continues at coordinate 60,112 of NZ_CAAAFR010000053.1, read as the reverse complement.
CGAACTCCGCGACGACCGCGTGGCCCGCGACGTCGGCGAGGAAGCTCAGCGCGCTGGTGGCGAGGTCCTCGTACGCGGTCGGGCCGGCCGCGTGACCGACAGCGGTGAGCTGGTAGACCCGAGCCGGACGACCGCGGCCGCGCGGGCCCGGGGTGCGGGCCGACCGGGTCATGATCACGCCTTCCGTGAGCATCGCGTCCAGATGCCGCCGGATTGCCGCCGGCGACAGGCCGAGGTTCGCGGAAAGGGTGACCGCGGTCGAGGGGCCGAGCTCCAGGAGCAGGCGCACGACACGGTCACGGGTCCGGCCGTCGGCCGCCGTACCGTTGGAGGTGTCGGGCATGCTTTTCACAACACCACTGTGCCTTATTTCCCGCCGAGGGTCTAACCCTCCGGCCCGCAGGTACGACGTGATCTGTCGAAGTACCGGACCATCGTGGCATCCGACCTGGGCAAAGAGCGCACACTCGGGACGAGCGTCTGATCCGCCACACCCGCAGGGCCGTGGCCGTCCTCGTACCGGTCCGTCGCGCTACCACACGGAGACCACCTGCATCTGCGTGTCATCGTGCGAACCGACCATCTCACAGACCAACTCCTGACAGGCTGTGGCCGGGGACGGATGGCGTCTCCGGCTCGACGCGACCCGGACGGAGACCGTGACCGAGGCCGACCACAGCGCTCGCGAACTCGACGCTGAAAAGGCCGGCATCGGCAGAGCCGACACAGACCCCCGGACCGACAACTACGCCGCGGAGCTGGGACGCCGGCTACGAGCAGCCCGCCACCGTCGCGGCATGTCCCTCGTCGACGTCCAGGAACGGACGAACGGACGCTGGACCGCCGGCACCCTGGGCGCCTACGAGCGGGGACACCGCTCCCTGCGGGTACATCGCCTGATGGAGCTGGCCGAGCTCTACGACGTGACCGCGGTCATGCTCATCCCGTCGCAGACGGACCGCTCCGAACTGGTCGGGCTGCCACCGCTGGCCATCGACCTGCACCGGCTGCGCAAACTGCCACCGACCCGCACCGGCCCGTTGCGACGCTGGATCGCGATCGTGCAGGTGCTGCGCTCGGAGAACTCCCGGGACGTGCTGCGTCTACGTCGCACGGATCTGCTCTCGCTGGCACGGCTCTACAGCACAACGCCGCCGCTGCTCTACGAACGCCTCGGCGCATGGGGCGCGCTCGCCGAGCCGGGATCCGGGCAGCGGCCCGCACCGCCCCGCGGCCGGCGCGGCCAGCCCCGTTCCTGACCTGAAGCCTCCATCCGCGGATAACCTCCCGTCCATGGTTCCCCAGTGGGTTCCGAAGGGGTCCCTGGTGGGTTCTGGCCGCATCCGAGGGGGCTCCGATCGCACCAACGGGTGCGATCGTCCGTAGGATCGCGAGTGTGGCGGATGACCTGGCAGTCGAGGTTTCTGACCTGGTCAAGACCTACTGGCCGCGTTCGAACCGAGCCGTACACGCCGTCAACCATCTGTCACTGACCGTTGTGACAGGTTCGGTGACGGCTCTGCTCGGCCCGAACGGCGCCGGCAAGACGACCACGATCGAAATCTGCGAGGGGTTCCGGCGCCCGGACGCCGGCCACGTTCGGGTGCTCGGTCTCGACCCCGGGCGCGACGCATCCGTCCTGCGCCCCCGGGTGGGGGTCATGCTCCAGTCCGGTG
>NZ_CAAAFR010000053.1:49395-58411 GCF_900634745.1 Protofrankia symbiont of Coriaria ruscifolia | reverse complement strand
CGTGCTGGCCGCCCACCACCGCAACCCGTTGGACGTCGCGGCCCTTCTCGACCGCGTCGGCATGTCCGAGGTGGCCCGGGTCCCCTACCGCCGCCTGTCCGGCGGACAGCGCCAACGCCTGTCCCTGGCTATGGCCCTGGTCGGCCGTCCGGAACTGGCCTTCCTCGACGAGCCCACCGCCGGCCTGGATGTGCAGGCCCGCCGGGCCACCTGGGAGCTGGTCGAGGAGCTGCGGGCGTCCGGGGTCACGGTGGTGCTGACCACCCACGCCATGGACGAGGCGGAACGGCTCGCCGACCACGTCGTCATCGTCGACCACGGCAAGGTCCTCGCGGCGGGCTCCCCGGCCGAGCTGACCAGCGGCGGCGCCAGGGGGGAGCTGCGGTTCCGGGCGCCGGCCGGTCTCGACATCGACCGTCTGGCGCTGGCCCTGCCGGGCGGCACCATCGCCAAGGAGGGACCGCCGGGACGCTACGTTGTACACGGTGATGTCGACCCGCACCTGCTCGCCGCGGTGACCGCATGGTGTGCGAGCAACGGCGTGATGGCCGAGGACCTGCAGGTGGAACAGCGCAGTCTTGAGGACGTGTTCGTGGAACTCACCGGCTCGGCGTTGCGGCCGTGACGACCGACGCGGGCATGCCGATCGGCAAGCAGACCGGGAAACCGACCGGCGCCGCCGAACCCGACGCCGGTGTGCGACAGCCGCTGGACCTGCGGCCCGCGCCGGGCGCCGCGAGCCGGTGGAGCATGCTGCGCGCACAGACGATGATCGAGCTGAAGCTGACGCTACGGCGTGGGGAGTCAGTGCTGCTCACCCTGGTCATCCCGGTCGGCCTGCTGCTGTTCTTCACCGCCGTGGACGTGCTTCCCACCGACGGCGGCCGGTCGGTGGACTTTCTCGTTCCGGGCGTCCTGGCGCTGGCGGTCATGTCGACGGCATTCACCGGGCAGGCGATCGCGACCGGTTTCGAGCGTTCCTACGGCGTGCTCAAACGGCTCGGCGCAAGCCCGCTGCCGCGGTCGATCCTGCTGGCGGGCAAGACCCTGGCCGTGGTCGCCGTGGAGATCATCCAGGTTGCGGTGGTGGTCGCCGTCGGGTTTGCCCTCGGCTGGCATCCGCACGGCTGGCCGCTGTGGACGGGGCTGCTCCTGCTGGTGGCCACCGTCGCGTTCTGCGGCCTGGGGCTGCTCATGGCGGGCACCCTGCGGGCCGAGGCGACGCTTGCCGCGGCCAACGGCGTCTACCTGCTGCTGTTGCTCGTCGGCGGGGTGATCGTCCCGTTGTCCCGGCTGCCGGGCTGGCTGGAAGCGGTGGGCCGGGCGCTGCCCACCGCGGCCGCCTCCGACGGTCTGCGCGCCGTCCTGCAGGACGGTTCCGGTCTGCCCGCCGGTGATCTGGCCGTGCTGTGCGCCTGGGCGGTCGGTTCCCTGGTACTGGCGTCCCGGACGTTCAAATGGGAGTGAGGTCCGAGACGGACGCCGGGAACGGACGTCCAGAAATGACGTTCGGGACGGACGTCCCCATAGCGATGATCTCGAACCCGAACTTCTACAGCCGGTAGTATCTGCGGGGATGAGCGTGCGGCAACCCCTGCAACTACCCACGGTGAGACCGGTGGTCTTCCGGCGGCTCACTCGCATCAGCGTCATCCTGCTTGCGCTGATCGTGGTCACCGGCGGAGCGGTCCGGCTCACCGGCTCCGGGCTCGGTTGCCCCACCTGGCCCAGATGTGGCGAGAACTCGTTCGTGACGCAGTCGGAGTACGCCGCACACGGCTGGATCGAGTTCGGCAACCGGCTGCTGACCACCGCCGTCGGGCTGATGATGCTCCTACTGCCGCTGGTGTCGTTACGACTCGGTCAGCGCCGCCGCGACCTCGTCCTGCTCTCGTTCGGGTTGTGGCTGGGGTTCCTCGGCCAGGTGCTGCTCGGCGGTCTGACCGTCCTGTTCAAACTGCATCCCGCGCTGGTGGCAGGACACTTCCTGCTGTCCATGCTGCTGCTGCTCGATGTCGTGGTGCTCGACCGCCGGGCCCGCTCGGGCCCGGGCGTGGTACGTCCGGCATGCGGGCGCGAGCTGCTCGGGCTGGCACGGCTGCTGGTGGCCGTCGCCGGGGCGGTACTCGTCCTCGGCACGGTGGTCACGGGAACGGGACCGCACAGCGGGGACTCCACCGAGGCGAAACGTTTCGGATTCGACATCACCAACGTCGCGCAGCTACACGCCGATGCCGCGATGCTCCTGGTCGGGCTGGTCGTCGCGACGGTTCTCGCGGTACGTGTCGGTGGCGCGCCGCGGGAGGCGGTCCGCGCGAGCACCGCACTCGCCGTCATCGCGATCGCCCAGGCCGGCGTCGGGTTCACCCAGTACTTCACCGGGATCCCGGTCGGGCTGGTGGAGCTGCACATAGCCGGGGCCACCGCGCTATGGATCGCCGCCCTGCGCGTCTGGCTGGCCATGGTCGAGCGCCCGGCACCGGTCGACCTGCCCGTACCGGCGACAACCGATCCCGCCGACGCGATCGAACCAGCGGTGGTATGAGGGAAACAGCAGGTGGAAGCTGTAGGTGGAAATCCCTGTCATGACGACCGCAACCACCTGCGGCTTCCACTAGATCACGGCGGCCAGCGCCACCGCGACGAACAGGAGCGTCAGGTAGGTGATGGACATGTGGAACAGCCGCATGGGCCGGATCTCCCCACCGCGGCGGACGGACCGGACCAGCCGGTGCGCCTCGGCGAGGAACCAGCCGCCGAGCAGCACGGCCACGACCAGGTAGAGCCATCCCGTGTCGGCGACCGGGACGAGCAGCAGGGATGCGGCAACCATCGCGTACGAGTAGCCGAGTATGCGCCTGGTGACCACCGCCGGTGACGCTACAACCGGCAGCATGGGGATCCCGGCGGCGGCGTAGTCGTCCCGGTACTTGATGGCCAGCGCCCAGAAGTGCGGCGGGGTCCAGAAGAAGATGACCGCGAAGAGCAGCACGGCAGGCCAGCCGACCGTGCCGGTCACCGCGGACCAGCCGATGAGCACCGGGAAGCAGCCGGCCGCGCCACCGATGACGATGTTGGACGGACTACGGCGCTTGAGTCCGAGGGTGTAGACGAAGACGTAGAACATGATCGCTCCGTCAGCGAGCAACGCCGACGGCCAGTTGACCGCAAAACCGAACAGCAGGGTCGCGGCGACACCCAGAAGGATGCCGAACCGCAACGCCTCGGCGGGAGTGACGCTCGCCCGCACCAGCGGCCGCTGGCGGGTACGCGCCATCACCTGGTCGATGTCGCGGTCGATGTAGCAGTTGAACGTGTTGGCGCTGCCCGCCGCGAACGTCCCGCCGACCAGCGTCGCAAGTATCAGCCACGGTGAGGGCAGGCCGCGCTCGGCCAGCAGCATGACCGGGACCGTTGTGATCAGGAGCTGTTCGATGATCCGCGGCTTGGTCAGAGCGAGATAGGAACGCGCGAGCGCCCGGAGCGGACGCCGGGACCTCGCCGGCCCAGTTGCTCCGCTCGGCCCACCGGAGGCCGACTGCGCGGGCGTGGTCGGCTTCGGCAGGCCGGCTACCGGCGTGGACGCGGCCAGGGCGGACAGGACGACCTCGCGATCGGCGGGAGACACATGGGCACCCGCCCGGACTCGGGCCCCGTGGGCCGGGGCTTCGCGGCGTGGTTCTACGACGTGTCGGAGTCTAACCGCCGGGTGCCGCACCAGGCGCGCGACCCGTCCAAAACAAGATCTTTCTGTTCGGTCGACACCCACCGGGCACGCTCCGCACCAACACGAACGATCTATATGACTTCTGGCCGGCGTAGCCGACAACACCGCCGATGCCGACGACACCGCCGAGACCGCCGGCCGGCACCCGAAAGAATCATCGAGTGGATAACCCGTAAGACAGTGTTCTCGCTAACTTTCCCTGGGCTTCGCGGGCTATCCGGGCACGGGGGTGAGGGGAGCGCGAGAGGGTAGGTCCATCCCTACCGGCAGGGTGGGTCCATCCCCACCGCCACGGTCTGGCGCTGACCGGCATCGCGCACTGACGGACAATCGCGTGACAACCGGCGGCGCCGAACCGTCCACCAGCAGCACGCCAGCGCTTCCGGAGAGGACGTCACACCACAATGACCGACCCCTTGGCTCAGCTGTCCGCCGCCGAAGTGGCGGTCTGGCTCGACGACATCAGCCGGGACCGCCTGCGGACCGGCAGCCTCGCCGAGCTGGTGCGTACCCGCAGCGTCGTCGGCGTCACCAGCAACCCGACCATCTTCCAGAAGGCGATCAGCACGGGATCGGCCTACGACGAGCAGCTGCGCGATCTGTCCGTCCGCGGGGTGGACATCGGTGAGGCCGCCCGCGCGATCACGACCGCGGACGTCCGCGCTGCCTGTGACGTGCTGCGTCCCGCCTACGAGGCCAGCGGCGGCGTGGACGGCCGGGTGTCGATCGAGGTCGACCCGCGCCTTGCCCACGAAACCGAGCGCACCGTGGCCGAGGCCCGCGCGCTGTGGTGGCTGGTCGACCGGCCGAACCTGTTCATCAAGATCCCAGCCACGCTCGCCGGACTGCCGGCGATCACCGCCACACTTGCCGCGGGTATCAGCGTCAACGTCACACTGATCTTCGGACTTGACCGCTACGACGCGGTGATGGACGCCTTCATGACAGGCATCGAGCAGGCCGCGGCGGCCGGGCGGGAGCTGTCCAGCCTCGCCTCGGTCGCGTCGTTCTTCGTCAGCCGGGTCGACAGCGAGGTGGACCGCCGGCTGGAGAAGATCGGTACCGCCGAGGCCAAGGCCCTGCGGGGCAAGGCCGCGATCGCCAACGCACGTCTGGCCTACCAGCGTTATGAGAAGGCGTTCGCGACCGAGCGCTGGTCGGCCCTTGCCCGCGGCGGCGCCAGGCCGCAGCGGCCACTGTGGGCGTCGACGTCCACGAAGGACCCGGCCCTGCCGGATACGATCTACGTGGAGGAGCTGGTCGCCCCGGGCACGGTCAACACGATGCCGGAAGCGACGCTGCATGCCTTCGCCGACCACGGGGTAGTCAGGGGCGACACGATCAGGCCGTACTACGACGACGCCCACGCGGTGCTGGCGCACCTGGCCGGCCTCGGTATCTCGTTCCCCGATGTCGTCGAGGTGCTCGAACGCGAAGGCGTGGAGAAGTTCGTGGACTCCTGGAACCAGTTGCTCGCAGCCGTCAGGGAACAGCTTGAAGCCGCCGGCAACTGATCGGGAATGATCATCAGCTGACAGACCGTTCCGCGAAAAGCCAGATGAAGGAACCCCGCAACAACGAGGAGGGGAGTTCGGGTGACGCCAACGGTGAGCGCCAACCCGCTGCGAGACCCGCGGGACCGCCGGCTGCCACGCCTGCCCGACCCATGCGCGTTGGTGGTCTTCGGGGTCACCGGCGACCTGGCCCGCAAGAAGCTCATCCCGGCCGTCTACGACCTGGCGAACCGAGGTCTGCTGCCGCCAGGCTTCGCGCTGCTGGGTTTCGCCCGGCGCAACTGGAACGACGGCGACTTCGCGCAGATCATCCGGGAAGCCGCGGAGAAGGGCGCCCGGACACCGTTCCGGGAGGAGGTGTGGGACCGCCTGGCCGCGTCCGTGAAGTTCGTCCAGGGGTCGTTCAACGACGACCAGGCGTTCGACACGCTTGCGCAGACCCTGCTCGACCTCGAGCGGACCCATGGGATCCCGGGTAACGCAGCCTTCTACCTGTCCATCCCACCGTCGGCATTTCCCGTCGTCCTCAAGCAGATGCAGCGCACCGGGATGGCCTCGAACGAGGCGTCCGGCGGTTGGCGGCGGGTCGTGGTGGAAAAACCCTTCGGCTACGACCAGGAGTCGGCCCGCTCCCTCAACGAGCTCGTCGACGACGTGTTCACCGCCTCCGACGTGTTCCGCATCGATCACTACCTGGGCAAGGAGACCGTCCAGAACCTGCTGGCGCTGCGGTTCGCCAACACCCTGTTCGAGCCGATCTGGAACTCCCACTTCGTCGATTCCGTCCAGATCACCATGGCCGAGGACGTCGGTATCGGCTCGCGTGCCGGTTTCTACGACGAGACCGGCGCCGCCCGGGACGTGCTGCAGAACCACCTGCTACAGCTGCTGGCGCTCACCGCCATGGAGGAGCCGGTGAGTTTCAACGCCGAGGCCATCCGGTACGAGAAACTCAAGATTCTGCGGGCCATCTCGCTGCCGGCCGACCTCGCCAGCTATGCCATCCGGGGCCAGTACGAGCAGGGCTGGCTCGCCGGCCAGCGAGTCCGGGGCTATCTGGAGGAGGACGGCGTCCCCCCGAGCTCTCGGACGGAGACCTTTGCCGCCGTCCGGCTCGGGATCGAGACCCGCCGGTGGGCGGGTGTCCCGTTCTACCTGCGCACCGGCAAACGGCTACCACGCCGGGTGACCGAGATCGCCGTTTCGTTCAAGCCGGCTCCGCACCTGCCGTTCGACGTCACCGACACCTCCGAGCTCGGCCACAACCAGCTGGTGGTGCGGGTCCAGCCAGACGAGGGCGTGACGTTGAAGTTCGGATCCAAGGTCCCGGGTTCGGCGATGGAGGTCCGCGACGTCGCCATGGACTTCCTGTTCGGCGAGGCGTTCACCGAGTCGCTTCCCGAGGCGTACGAACGGCTCATTCTCGACGTGCTGCTCGGGGACGCGACGTTGTTCCCGAACAACGCCGAGGTGATCGAGTCGTGGCGGGTGATCGACCCGATGGAGGACTTCTGGGCCGGCTCCGTACCCCACCCCTACCGATCGGGGACGTGGGGACCGGCCGCCGCCGACGAGATGCTCGCCCGTGACGGGCGCTGCTGGAGGCGACCGTGAGGCCGCCGGTGACGATCCCCCTCGCACCGGCACCGGCACCGGCGGCCGAGTGGTCGCCGGCCCCCCGGACGACATCGAGGAGGCGACCGTGACAACCCTCTGGGACACGACCGGCACCGACGTCGTCAAGGCACTGGCGGCCGAACGGCGCTCAGCCGGGGCGCTCGCCTTCGGCCTGGCCCTGACCCTGGTGGTCGTGGTGGACGAGAAGCACGTCAGTGCCGCCGAGAGCGCGGCGACAACAGCGGCGGCAGCCCATCCGTGCCGGCTGCTCATCGTCGTGCGCCGTCAGTTGGACGCCCCCACTTCGAGGCTGGACGCCGAGATCTCCATCGGCGGGCGGCTCGGGCCCGGCGAGGCCGTGGTCATGCGGATGCACGGCCGGCTCGGCCTGCACGCCGAGTCGGTGGTGCTACCGCTGCTCGCACCGGACGCGCCCGTGGTGACCTGGTGGCACGGCGAACCCCCGGACCGCATCGCCTACGACCCCCTGGGGGTCTTCGCGGATCGGCGGGTCAGTGACGCGGACGCCTCCCCCGATCCCGTGGCGGCGCTGCGCCGGCGGGCGGCGGACTTCGCGCCCGGCGACACCGATCTCGCATGGACGCGACTCACCGGCTGGCGGACGCTGATCGCGGCCGCCTTCGACTCGATCACCGAGAGACCGCGGTCGATCACCATCGTGGGCGGCGAGGCGGACCCCAGTGTCTGCCTGTTGTCCGGCTGGTTCACCGACCGCCTGGACGTTCCGGTCGCCGTGGCCGAAACGCCCCAGCGTGGACCGGTCGAGGTGAGCGTCCACTTCGACGACGGCGAGCTGGCCCTGACGCGCCAGGACTCCCACACCGCGGTGCTACGACGGCCCGGTCGGCCCGACCGGGCCCTGCCGCTGCCCGAACGCGGCCTTGGTGACCTGCTGGCCGAAGAACTGCGCCGGCTCGACCACGACGCGCCCTACGCGGACGCGCTGTCGGCCTGGAGCGGGATAAAAGCTCTGGCTTCCCGGTCGGCGATCCGCGAACACATCTGGCGCGACCCGATGGCGGACACCGCGGACATCACGGACACTGCGGATACCGTGACCAGCACGGACACGACGGACACGACGGGCCCGGCGGACGCGGACGCCACGGCCTCGGTGAGCACGAACCCGGCGGACACCGGCGCCGGGGCGTCCGGCTGATGAGCGCGTCACCCGAGGTCGTCATCCATCGCGACCCGGACCTGCTGGCCGCCGCGACCGCAGCCCGGATGATCATCATCATCCTGGACGCGCAGGCCGCCCGCGGCAGCGCGTCAGTGGTCCTGACCGGTGGCGGTATCGGCGTGGCCACGCTCCGAGCGGTACGCGACAGCCCGATCGTCGAAGCGGTCGACTGGGGACGGGTGGACATCTGGTGGGGCGATGAACGCTTCGTGCCCGCCGGTTCAGCCGACCGCAACGATCGCCAGGCCCGTGACGCCCTGCTCGACGTCCTGCCCCTTGACCCGGCCCGGGTTTTCACGATGGGCAGCGCGGACACCGCCGTCGCCGGCGGCCCCGAGCCGGACGCCGAGGCCGTCGATACGGCTGCGGTGGCGGATGTGGCTGCGGCGGATGTGGCTGCGGCGGCCGAGGCGGCTGCGGCCGATTACGCGCGGCTGCTCGCCGGCCACGTACCGACCGGAACGACCACGGACGCGGTGGCAGTGGCGGTGCCGTCCTTCGACGTGCTGCTGCTGGGAGTCGGGCCGGATGGGCATGTGGCCTCGCTCTTTCCCGGTTCCCCGGCCGTCCACGCCCGTGCTGCCACTGTCGCGGTGTACCAGTCGCCGAAGCCGCCGCCCACGCGGATCTCGCTCACGCTTCCCGCGATCCAGGCCGCGCGCGAAGTCTGGCTCCTCGCCGCGGGCGAGGCAAAGGCGGACGCGGTGGCGAGCGCGTTCTCCGGCGCGAGCCCCACCGAAATCCCAGCGGTGGGAGCATGCGGCAGGCAACGCACGTTGTGGCTGCTGGACCGGGCCGCCGCGGCCGGACTCGCCATCACCGCCGGAGCATCGCCGGTGCACGAGGGTTCGACAGGTTAGGCGCACCCGAGCACGGTGGCCTCCTGAGTCCTGACGGCAGAGCCAGCCGGCATGGCAGACAGGCGAGCAGGGCAAAACAGGTAAGGCACAGGCG
>NZ_CAAAFR010000053.1:0-48912 GCF_900634745.1 Protofrankia symbiont of Coriaria ruscifolia | reverse complement strand
GCAAGGCCCGGACAGCGACGTTCCATCCGGGCCTTGCCAGCCGGGTACCCGTGCATCGTGAACGTGCATCACGAAGCGGATGGGCACCCAGGCCCCGGGCCCAGGCTTGCGGACACCAAAAGCGCTCGATCATTATTCTTAGCGCGCTCGGAGGCCGAAGGAACCTCGGAAGCCCCGAGGAACCTAGGCGGTACCGCGCAGCTTGGCCAGCGCTTCGGCCAGGATCGCCTCCCCGTCCTTTTCGTTACGCCGCTCCCGGACGTAGGCGAGGTGGGTCTTGTACGGTTCGGTCTTGGTCGGAGCGGGCGCGTTGTCGCGGTCGCGGCCCGCCGGGAAGCCGCAGTTCGGACAGTCCCAGGTCTCCGGAATCGCGGCGTCCGCGGCGAACGACGGCTTGGTCTCGTGATTGTTGGCGCACCAGAAGGAAATCCGCTGCCGCGGGGCCGTCTCACCGCGTTCGGCCTCCCCCATTGGTCCCGCCCCTACACGACTTCCTCTGATGGCGTTACCACCTGCCACGGTCCGCATACTCCTTTGTCTCGTCCCGCTGATTGACTCCGGATCCGGCCCACCAGCCGCCAGCCGGCCTGACCGAGTGTAAGACGAGAAGGGCCGATCTCGTCGTACCGACCACCGCCGGTCACCCTCACAATCCGCGTTGGTGACCGAGCGCCGTCACCGCTGCCGTCGAAGCGCCCAGGGATCCGCCCTCAATCGCTTTCACCAGTCTGATCCAGACTGATCCAGGAACAGGTCTCCGAGCGCCCGAAAAACCATGATCGTACGCTCTTCGGCCAAGTGCTGATCCACAACCGGCTAGGCGATCCCCAGTGAGACGGCGGTGGGATCGGCGTCGTCGAGTGACGGCACCCGCAGAAAACCGCGGACGTTGGCGCTGTGAAAACGCGGCGTGACGGTAGCCGCCAGTGGAATGATAGCGGCATCGGTGAGCAGCTCCCGCTCCAGGTCACCCCACCGGGTGGGGAGCACGACCGGGTCACGCTCCCCGAGGGCGTCATGCAGTAACTGGATGATCCGCTCGTTGCGGTATCCGCCGTCGGCCGGCCGGGGGCCGGACCATTCCGGTTCCAGCAGGGGCTGGAACACGCTGCGCCCGGCGTTGCCGAACCACTGCGGCGTCACCCGGGTGAGGGCGAGGTCCCAGCTCACCGCGCTCAAGGGGACCGCGATACGCGGGTAGTCCGCCACGGCCACCGCGTTGACCTGCAACGTCACCCCCGCGCGGGCGAAGGCGTCCCGCAGTGCCGACGCCACAGCGGCGTCCGCGGCGGAATCCGTGGTGAGCAGGACCACGGTGGTCAGAGGACCACCGGAGGCGTTCAGCGTCCCCTCCCGGCAGCGCGCCGGATCCCCGGTCAATCCCAGTGCCGGGAACGGATCCCGCGGCTGGAAACCGGCCATGGGAGCCTGCAGCAGCTGTGCGGTGGTGGTGGCCACGGTGGGCCCGCCCAACGCCGCGGCTGCGCTGGCACGATCCACGCAGTACGTCAGCGCCTGCCGGACTGCGCTGCTGCGCAGCACCGCGGACGCAGGGCCGTGCAGACCAACGGTGAGCAACACGGTGGAACCGGGGCCGTCCGTGGACAGCCTGCCGTCCACCCGGGCGTCCAGCGCCGCCACGTCGGCGGCGGGGACGGTGCTGTCGAGGGCCATGTCGGCCCGGCCGGCGTCGATCTCGGTCTGGGCCGCGGTCGCGTCGACGCCGGTGCGCACCGTAACATGATCGGCAAGTGCCGGACGGATGCCGTCGGACGAGGCGATCCACGCCGGATTGCGCGACAGCCGGAAGGTTTCGCCGCTCACCGTGTCCCCGAAATGGTATGGCCCGTCGGAAATCAGATGCTCGAAGTAGTCAGGCGAATTCGGAGCGTAGGCGAGAGCCTCCAGTGGCACCGGTGAAGCCGCCGGTGTGGCCAGCACGTCGGTGAAGTCCCCGGCCGGGGCGAGCAGGTGGAACTCGATGGAGTCGTCGCCGACGACCTGGACACCGTCGATGTTGCGACGTTCGATGAAGTCACGCACCCCCTCGACCGGAGTCTTCGCCAGCTCGTCGCAGTAGGCGGCGAAACCCGTCACCGTCGCGGAGAAGTAACCGCGCATGGGTGAGGGGTTCGGCGGTGTGCACAACCGCTTGATGCCGCGAGCGACGTCGGTCGCGGTGACCCGCCTGACCCCGGGGGTGTCCCACCGTGCGGACGGACGCAGAGTGACGGTGTGGACTTTCCCGTCCTCGCTGACCGCCGGCGGCCCGACGGCCAGGTCCGGTTGGGGTGCGGTGGTGAAGACCGGGTCGGGGCTGGCCCGGTAGGAGTAGAGCTGGCGCGAGACCAGCCGCAGCAGCATCCGCGAACCGGCATCCGCCGCCCAGCCTGGGTCGCCACTGGGCATCGCCGTGGTGAGCAGGCGCAGGGTGCCGCCTGGCTTGTCCGTCGGGTCGGTGGTGACCGTGGGGGTGATCGAGGTCACCGGTACGGGTGTCGGCCTCCCACCAGCGCAGGCAGCGACCGCGACAAGAACAACCAGGCAGATGAGCGAGGCCGATATCCGGGTGTGCCCGCGGCTGCTCACCCCTTAAGAAGGAGGCCAAGACCGATGATGCAGGTGAGCCAGATCAGCCCGATGGTGATCGTCAGTCGGTCGAGGTTCTTCTCCACCACCGAAGAGCCCCCAAGCGAGGACGAGACGCCGCCGCCGAACAGTGTGGACAGCCCGCCTCCCTTGGCCCTGTGCAACAGGATGAGCAGCATCAGAAGCACACTCGTGATGATCAGGACAACCGACAGCCCAACAGTCATCTCCGGACCCGCTCCCGCACCGTCATCCAGTGATCTCGTAAACCTGCCGGCCCTGCCGCATCGTTTCGCGGCACGGCAGGAACCCCGACGCGAGGAACCATCATCGCGCCTCCTTCGACATACCCATAACCCAAGAGCCTCCGGCGGCGCGACGAACCATGATCGCTCCTCTTTCGGCTGGCCGGCTGACTGACGACACTGGCTGACTGACAATCGTGCCAAGGTACCGCACGGCGATCCCGCGGCCGGCACAGCACACCACCGCCAGATCATGCCCGTCCGCACTGCGGCCCCTCGCCGGGGCCTGAGGGGACGACCTACGGTACGACACCGAGCGAGGCGAAGTCCGTCATCATGTACCCGGGCGAGTAATGGATGTTGGTAAGCCGGCTGCTGTAGACGTTGAGCGCCCGGTCGTAGAGCAGCGGGATGTAGGCGGCAGACCCCACGACCGCCCGGTCCGTCTCCGTCCAGACGCTCGCCGCATCCTCGCCGTCAGCCGTCCGGATGCCCTGGTCCAGGTGCTGGTCGACCGCGGACAGATCCAGTTCGGCGATGTTGGTGTTGTGCCGCGGCTGGATCGCGCTCCCGGCGGCGAGAGGGGCGAGGAAGGCGTACGGCGTCGGTCGGGTACCCGCCCCGGCGGCCAGGGCGAGACCGTACTTCATGCTGTGGACGCGCTCCGGACTGTCCAGCGCCGCAGCGTATCCGGCGTCGTCGAGCTTCTCGACGGTGACCGTGATACCGACCCGGGCAAGCGAGGTGCGGACCGCTTCGGCCTGGGCGAGGGAAAGCGGGTCCGAGCGTGTGGCGAGCGTGGTCGCGAAGCCGTTCGGTTGACCGCAGGTGTTCAGTTCCGCCCTGGCCCTGGCGATGTTCCCGGTGCTGCCGGGACTCGGGAAGAGATCGAACCAGGAGAAGAACCGCACCGGTGGGGTGAGCATCGTGGATGCGATGTCGCCCCCGAGGAGGGGACCACCGCGCGCGGTCTGTTGCGCCTTCTTGTCCAGTGCCCAGACCACGGCGTTACGGCAGGCGACGTTGTCCAACGGTGTGACCTTGGTGAGCACGGCCAGGTAGCGCAGCCCGCCGGTCGCTTCACTGGTGGTCCGGGCCGCGCGCAGGCCGGGATTCGCGCTGATCCGGGCGGCGGCTTCGGCTCCCACCCCGCTCTGGTCGGCGGAGACGTCGGCCTGGTCGGTCAGGATGCGGCTGTCGACGTCGGTCGCGGCGAGCCCCGTCCGCTCCACGATGCGGTCGGGGTGGGCGGGCCGGTTCGGGTCGGTCCGCGGATTCCACTGCGGGTTACGCACAAGGGTGAGGGACTCGCCCGGACGGTAGTTCTCAATCTTGTACGGTCCGGAGGCCACCGGCCGGGCTCCGTACCCGGTGCCGGTGTCGTGCGCCCGGGGCACGGGCGTGGAGACCGGGGAGGCCATGACGAGGTTCCAGTCCGCGAACGGCCGGTTCAGCCGGAACGTGATGGTCCGGTCGTCCGGCGTCGTCACCGAGGCCAGACCGAGGCGGTCAGGTGTCGGATCGCTGTAGGGACCCCGGTAGGGGTTGTTCTCGTCCTGCAGGAGCTCCACCACCTCACCGGAACCGCCACTGATCACGTCCGTGGCGAAGGCCCGCTCGATCCCGTACTTGACGTCCCTGGACGTGATCGGGACGCCGTCCTCGAAGGTCAGCCCCTCCCGGATCGTGTACGTCCAGGTACGCAGGTCCTTCGAGGACGGGACATCGGTGGCGAGGTCACCGGCCAGCTTGACGACGCCGGGGCTGGGGGCGTAGGTCACCAGCTGCCGGGAGATCCACCGCTGTTGGTTCCAGCAACGGGTGGACGAGGTGCGCTGGGGATCCCAGGAATCGCAGTCGGTGGTGGCCAGCACCCGCAGCGTCCCGCCGTCCCGTGGCGAGACGGCGATGACACGGTTACCGATCGCCGCGGGCGGACCCGACGGGTCGGATGGGGTCTGCTGCCCTCCTCCCCCACCTGTGCAGGCCGCGAGGAGGAGTCCGAGGACGGCTGTGACGGTTCCGACCCGGATGATCGGGCAACAGCGTGGCATGGTCCTGCCGACCACTTGGGTGAGCCCCTTCCCGGCGGGGCCGCACCCCACCACCGCCAGCCACCCAAGCACACTCCGAGCAGGCCGCGTCCGGCGGATGTTCTTCGCACCGCCGACGACCCGGAGAATCAACGGTTGAAGGCGGTACAAAAATGATCTTCATACCGTCGGCGGCCCGGAGAATCATCGCCGGGATCACGGGCCACGCCTGCCGGCACGGCCCGTGATCCTGTGATCCCGTCAGCTCGGCGGGGCACTACGGACGATCACCGCGAACTCCGCCGCGTCCAGGCTCGCTCCACCGACGAGTCCGCCGTCGACGTCGGGCTGTGTGAACAGCTCCGGCGCGCTGGACCCCTTCACCGAACCGCCGTAGAGGACGCGGATGACCGCGGCGGCCGCCGCACCGAAGTGCTCGGCAAGCCGGTTACGGATCGCGGCGCACATGTCCTGGGCGTCCTGGGCGGAGGCGGTCCGCCCGGTACCGATCGCCCACACCGGCTCGTAGGCGACGACCAGCGTGCGGGCCTGCTCCGCGGTGATCCCGTCGAGCGAGCCGTCAAGCTGGTCCAGGACATAGGTGACGTGGTTGCCCGCCACCCGCACCGGCTCGGGCTCGCCCACGCACAGGATCGGGGTGATCCCGTGGGCGTAGGCGGCCCGTGCCTTGGCCGCCACGAGGGCGTCGTCCTCGTGATGGTCCGCACGCCGCTCGGAATGGCCGACCACCACATAGCCGCATCCCAGCCGGGCGAGCATCGAGCCACTGATGTCACCGGTGTGAGCCCCGGAGCTGTGCGGGGAGAGGTCCTGAGCGCCGTAACCGATCGCGAGCTTGTCCCCGTCGACAAGGGTCTGGACGCTGCGCAGGTCGGTGAACGGGGGCAGGACGACGACCTCGGCGTTGTCGAGTTCGACCGGCTTGAGGTCGAAGGCGATCTTCTGGACCAGCGCGATCGCCTCAAGATGGTTGAGGTTCATCTTCCAGTTGCCCGCGACCAGGGTGCGCCGGCCCGTACCCCGAGACTTCTTCTTGTCGTTCTTGTCGTTGGCCATCATGCCTCCAGGGCGGCGAGGCCGGGCAGGACTTTGCCCTCCAGGTATTCGAGGCTGGCACCGCCACCGGTGGAGATGTGGGTGAACGCCTCCTCGGCGATGCCGAGGGTGCGCACGGCCGCGGCCGAGTCACCACCGCCGACGACGGTCAGACCGTCAAGTCCGGCGATCGTCTCGGCCACCCCGCGGGTGCCGGCCGCGAACGGCGGGAGCTCGAACACACCCATCGGGCCGTTCCAAAAAACGGTGCGGGCGCCGCGCAGTCTGTCGGCGAACAGGGCCACCGACGCAGGCCCTATGTCGAGGCCCTTCCGGCCGTCGGGGATGGCATCGGCCGCCACCACAGCGGTGGGCGCGTCGGCGGAAACCTCGTCGGCCACCACCACGTCGGTGGGCAGCACGATCCGATCACCACCCTCACCGAGCAGGTCCTTACAGGTGTTGATCATGCTTGCTTCCAGCAGCGACCCGCCGACACCGTGCCCCTGGGCGGCCAGGAAGGTGAAGCACATCCCGCCGCCCACCAGCAGAGCGTCGACCTTGGGCAGCAGCGCCCGGATCACCCCGAGCTTGTCGCTGACCTTCGACCCGCCGAGAACGACGACGTAGGGACGGGCCGCGGAACCCGCGAGGGTCCGCAGCACCTCCAGCTCCCTGAGCACGAGCTGCCCGGCCGCGTGCGGCAGCCGCTCGGGCACGTCCACGACGCTGGCGTGCGCACGGTGGACGGCACCGAAGGCGTCACCGACGTAGTACTCGGCCAGCCCGGCGAGCTGGTCGGCGAACGCGGCCCGCACGGCCGCGTCCTTGCTGGTCTCCCCCGGATGGAACCGGAGGTTGTCCAGGAGCGCAACCTCACCGTCGCCCAGCCCGGCGACGATTTTCTGAGCCTGCGCCCCGGCGACGTCGCCGGTACCGTCACCGGCGAACGCGACCGGCCGCCCGAGCAGCTGCGCGAGCCTCCCGGCGACCGGGGCGAGTGAGTACGCCGGGTCGGGTGCACCCTTGGGTCGTCCCAGATGGGAACAGACGACCACCCGGGCGCCCCGGTCCAGCAACGCCCGGACGGTGGGCACGCTTGCGCGTACCCGTCCGTCGTCGATGATCCGGGGTGTGTCGCCGGAACGGTCCAGCGGAACGTTCAGGTCGCTGCGGACGACAACCCGCCGCCCGCCAACCTGTAGATCGTCAATGGTCGTCACGCCGTTACTCCGAAGTCCTAACCGGCCAAAGGCAACGCGATCATGATGTTCTTCGCGTCGCCGGAGGCCATCAAAGGTCCTACAGGCGAGGTTCTACAGCCGCCCGCCGACAAGGGCGGTGAGGTCCACCAGACGGTTGGAATAACCCCACTCGTTGTCGTACCAGCCGATGACCTTCACCTGGTTGCCGCTGGCCATGGTGAGCAGCGAGTCGAACGTGCAGGACGCAGCCGTCCCCACGATGTCGGAGGAGACGATCGGGTCCTCGGTGTAGACGAGGATGCCCTTGAGCGCGCCCTCGGCGGCGGCCCGGTACGCGGCGTTGACCTCCTCGATCGTGACCTCACGCTTGAGCGTGGCGACCAAGTCGGTCACCGACCCGTCGAGGACGGGAACGCGCATCGCCAGTCCGTCCAGTTTGCCCTTGAGCTGCGGCAGTACCAGGGACGTCGCCTTGGCCGCACCGGTCGTCGTCGGGATGATGTTCTGTGCGGCGGCGCGGGCACGGCGCAGGTCCGAGTGCGGGAAGTCGAGGATGACCTGGTCGTTGGTGTAGGCGTGCACGGTCGTCATCAGGCCGCGCTCGATACCGAAGGCGTCATCGAGGACCTTGGCCAGCGGCGCCACGCAGTTGGTCGTGCAGGAGGCGTTCGACAGGATCGTGTGCTGCGCCGGGTCGTACACGTCGTCGTTCACGCCGATGACGACGGTGAGGTCTTCGCCCTTGGCCGGAGCGGAAATGATCACTTTCTTCGCGCCCGCCTGGATGTGCTTGCGAGCGTCCTCGGCCTTGGTGAACCGGCCGGTGGACTCGACAACCACCTCGACCCCGAGGTCTCCCCAGGGCAGGGCTGCCGGGTCGCGCTCGGAGACCACCTTGATGAAGCCGTCACCGACTTTGATCCCACCGTCACCGAGACTCACCGGCTCCGACAACGTGCCCAACGTCGTATCGTACTTGAGTAGATGCGCAAGTGTCTTGTTGTCGGTAAGGTCGTTCACTGCAACGATCTCTATGTCGTTACGCTTACTAGCCTGAAGCGCCCGCCAGAAGTTGCGGCCGATACGGCCGAAGCCGTTGACACCTACTCGCGTAACCACGTCAGAGAACTCCTCTATCGTCGATGCATTCCGTTGTCGCAGTAAGCCTAAACGACTTTGGGCGTCACCGGCCGGCATCCTCACAGATCAACGCCCAGCGTGTCCAGAACTACCCACTCGACTCTTTTTCCAATTCTGGTAGACTGCGGGATGATTTGACCCTATCGGGCGGACGACGGTCGCAGTTCCGCGCCGTCGAGATCGCCTTCTACGCTGCGTGACTGTTTTCGTTAATCTCCAATAATCGTCCGCGATCCGCGCGAGGGCGAACCCGCGGACGACCAGGCGCAACCGTCGGCGCACCGACGACGCGCGGACGGCATGACATGCAACGCAACGCAACGCAGACAACCATATCCGCACCGTATCGGCCATCCGTACCGGCTTACCCGCACCGGCCACCCGCATCGACCACGCCCGCTGACATCGGTCCACCCGGCTGGGCCCGGCACATCCGCGGCGTAACCATCCGATCGCTGATCCGGCCGGAGGGCCTACCGCGGCGTAACCCGCCGCCCTGGATCCGCGCGGACGGCCGTAATCCCCGGCAACACCAACAATCCTCGACGACGCTCGCAGTTGTAACACCCGTCACACGGATACTCACCGCACAGCAATACCCCTTCCGTGGCGGACGCCACACCGCAATACCCGCTCCTGCGGCAAGCGATCCCTCCTGCGGCAAGCGCCCACCGCGTCCACCCGCCACCACCGGCCGCCGCCACGCCGCCACACCGCCACTGTCGTCCCGCCGCCACTGTCGTCCCGCCGGCCGGGCTCCCTGGAAGCACACCACCCCCGGGAACGCGCAGATCTTGAGCGGCGCCGTGCATACCGGGCAGCGACGTTATGCGTACCCGAGTAGTGACACCTCGCATACCGGGCAGCGACGTCATGCATACCCGAGTAGCGGACAGCCCGACCGCAACACGAACCCACTGTTCGTTGGGCCACTATTAGGTGGCCATCGTTCTCTGGTTGCGAAAATCGGGTCCGGTATTCCGCTGGGGACGGAAGTCCTGCCCGGCGAATACCGTCCCGGCCGGATTTCGCCGCGTAATAGGGAAAGCCGACGATTCACCACGAGGTCTCTTATGACCGGGCCGGAATGATATGCACGGTGTCGGGGCCGGAGCGCAATACGGCCGGACGTTCGCGCCGGCCGGGAGTTCGGATACCGTCGGGATTCGAGCAGAGCCGCTCACCGGGCGCCCGTCGGTCCGTCGAACTAATACGCCGGGATACCGATCGGCCGCCGGCCGGAGTTCGACGGGGACGGATACCGGATAATTGGGAGTGGACGCGGGCGCCGGACGCGCCCTAAGCTCCGAAACAGTTCAGCAACCGACCGACCTTCCAAAGAGGCGGAAAGACGCTGGATGTTGGTTGTTCTTCACACTCCAAGTTGGTTTCCGGTGGCGCGCGATACTGCCCCTTTTTCGCGTCGCCGGGGACTTCCGGGGGGACCATAAGCTCCTCGGTGGCCGGCTGACCGTGCCCCGGCCACCGAGGTCAAACTGGTACCGGCGATCCCCGCCTCCGTCCCCACTCACCCCACCGGGGTGGGGACCGCCGGTACCGTCCCGCGGGTGCGGCGGCACGAGTTACGGCGACAGCCCCCGGTCGTGACGACTTGTGCCGCCGCACCTTTACAGTGCGCCAGCTGCCACTACCGACACCACTGCGGAAGGGCGAGGCCCGGTGGTGTCCGGAAGAACGGGATACGGCCGTGACGATGCACCAGACGACGCACCACGAAATGAGCCGGTCGACGCTGCCGGTGCGGGTTCATCTGTTGTTGTGCTCCGATGACAGAATTCTTCTCACCACCGGTGACGAGACGTCGCCGGCACAGTGGCGGTTGCCGTCCGGAAACCTCGAGGGGCAGGCCGCGAGCGACGCCGCGGTCCGCATAGCGTGCGAACAGGCGGCGTTGGTGACCACAGCCGAGGATGTCTGGCTGGAACACGTGGCACATCACTGGGTGGACGAGAAGGAACAACTGGGTTTGTTCTTCCATGTCACGCGCACACATGGCCCTGTCACCCCTGGTGCCCCCCGCCGGTCGCGCAGGCTGGCGTGGCATCCTCTGGGCGCCTTGCCCGAACGGTTCGCCTGGCCCGATCAGGACGTTGTCAACCGCTGGGCAAGAGGCGAGTTCTTTTCGCATGGCGGCTGGACGGCCCGTCGAACCACGACGACCCTCCTGCCTACCGGTGTTTTCCAGGCGGCCTCGACCAGACCGCCGTCAGCTCCCGCTGCCAGTTCTCGATCGTGAACGGCGAGCGGACGAAGTGCCGCAACGCCGCTCGCCGATCATCGAGCAGCGGCGGAACAGCGGTCAGCGCCCGAGCGGTGTCAGCCCATATCTCGTCCGTGGCGGACAACGGCAACAACGTGATCCCCGGCAGCAGCCGGGCGATCTCCCCGACCCCGGGCAGATCCGTGGCCAGCACCGGAGTGGCAACCGCACATGCCTCGAGCACGACGCTCGGCAGGCCCTCGTAGTACGAGGTGAGCAGTAGCAGCGACGCGGCGACCAGCAGCCGGGGGACGTCGTCGCGCTCGCCGAGCATCTCAACACGATCACGCACACCACCCGCGGACGCCCTGGCGAGCAGTTCCGCGGTCTCCGCCGTGTCCTGGCCTCCGATGATCTGCAGACGCGCGTCCACCCCCCGCGCGCACAACGCAACGAGCACATCTATCGCGCGGACCCGGTTCTTGTTCGCCTCCGGCCGTCCGATGTGGACCATGACGACCGGGGTGTCAGCCCCCTCGGGAGCGCTCTCCAGCGCACGCCGCCGGGCCGCGATGGCGACGCCGAACGGCTCGACCTCCAGCCCGTTGTAGATCACCCGGCAACGCGGGTCGGCCCGCCACTCCGGGCGCCACAGCTCGCGCATGACCGCCTCGCACACGGCCAGGAGATCGGTCGCGTTCGCGTCGAGCGCCGCCCGTCCCACCGTGCGCCGCAGAAGCCCACCGATGCTCTGCCCACGCCGGTTGACACTGTCACCAAACTGCCCGTTTCTGCTATAAAATTGACTGTTTCTGCCACCAGACCAGTCGGCGCCATCACCGAACCAGCTGGAAGCGTTACCAAGCTGTCCGGCACTGTCACCAGGCCAGTCGGCGCTGTTGCGGAAATGCGCGACACGGCGCGGCACACCGGCCATCCGGGCGATACCGAACACGAGCCCGGTGGAATTCGACGCGTACGCATGGACGACCTGCGGACGCAGGCGGCGAAGCAGCAGGTAGAAGGCGAGCGGGAAGGCCGGGCCGAGCCGGCAGTAGTACACCTCGCCGCCGAGGGAACGGATCTCGTCGTCGAGGGCGCCCCGCCGGCCGCTGAGCGAGCAGAACACCAGCCGGAACTCGTTCGGATCGAGCCGGCGCATCAATTCGACGGTGCGCAGCTCTGCACCACCCCGGTTCATCTCCCGGACAAGGTGCATCACCGTCTGCGGCTGCCTGCCGGAGGACCTGGACCGCCCGAGGTGTTCAGTCCCGATTTCCGGCCGTCCGGGATCACCGACCCGGCTCGCCGCGGGCAGGTTGACAAGGGGGTCCACAGAGGACAGACCGGTCGTCATGGCTGCCGCACCGCCTCACCCGCGACAGACCCGCCTACGGCGGACCAGACCACACGGACAGTGACCGTCGGGGATCTGTCTGCCCCGGCCACCTCGGTCGGACCATCCGCCTTGCCCACTGCTGCCTCCCGTCCCATGTCCGCCCCAGCCACCTCGGTAGGACCGCCCACTCTGGTAGGA
The DNA here is from genome assembly GCF_900634745.1 of Protofrankia symbiont of Coriaria ruscifolia. Lineage (NCBI taxonomy): Bacteria > Bacillati > Actinomycetota > Actinomycetes > Frankiales > Frankiaceae > Protofrankia > Protofrankia symbiont of Coriaria ruscifolia. The sequence goes on along the minus strand of NZ_CAAAFR010000053.1, from coordinate 36,886 downwards.
CCGCCAGCTCCGATGCTGCTGTCCGGTAGCCACTGCAACCGTGCATCCGTCGTGACGACGACCCGCATGCCGCCTCCCTGCTCTCCCGCTGGCCTCCGGGTGCGCGAAACACGCGAAACAACCGCGATCGCGCGCCCTTCGGCCAAGCGGTCCCCTTCGGGGTCTCCCACCTCGGGTCCCTAGCCTCGGAGCGGACCGGCGGCACGCACACCCACATTCATGTCCACAGGAAACTTAACCTACAGGAGTCGACATACTACCTTTGGTCACGGCCAAGAATGGGCTTCAATGGAGCACATATCAACGGGATCCCAAGAATGTAGCAACGCTCTGACTCTCCGAAGCCGCCCTACCGCTCAGTCGCCAGACAGATGACAGATGAAGGTTGGCTCTTGGGTACGGTCCGTACCGCGGGATCATCCCGTTCACCCGCTGGCCGACGCCTGCCCACCGGTACCGCAGGCAAGATCCGACCGCACCTGCGCGACCCGCTGATGGGAAATACCGAGCAATTCGGCGACGTCACGCACCGACAGCGAGTCAGATAGCCGCCGCAACCGCCCGTCTCAGAAGGGTGGCGGGCCGAGGTCCGGGACGGTACCCATCCCGGTACCGCCCGAGTCTGGAGCGTGGCTGCCGGCCCCGCCCCCCGGGCCGTCCGTCCCCGCTCCCGGTCCCGCTGCTGGTTTTCCCGGTCCCGTTGCCGACAGAAAGATGATCATCGATGCTTCCTCGCGGCGGCCCGGGGACCCGGCTTCCAGCAGCGCGAGAACCGCGCCGCTGTAGGCCCTGCAGACTGGGTGCAACCTGCCGGCTGATCCGGACCCGGCCCCGGCCCCGGGCACCACCACGACGGCAGCCGACACCGATACGGCAGATGCGGATGCGGCGGCAGTGGATGCGGATACGGATGCGGTGGGTGCGGATACGGTTGTGGGTGGGGGATGGTCGAGGTTCTCCCAGAATTCGGGCACGCTCCGGTACACCCGGCCGGTCGGGCCGGTCCAGGCCGTCACCCCGTCCGCGGCTCGTGTCACTCCCCATCCGCCCTCATGTTTGGCCCGATGGTGCCGCCGGCAGACCGTGAGCAGGTTCCCTTCCGTCGTCTGCCCGCCGGCGGTGTAGGGCCGGACATGGTCCAGGTCACAGAACCGGGCGGGTTTCCGACAGCCCGGAAACCGACACGTCCGATCCCGGGCATGGACCAGCCTGGCCAGCCCCGGGGCGGGAAACCGCCGGCCCACGTCCACGACCCGGGAATCCTCCGACGATGCGGCGCGGCGGGCGAGGGTGTCGAGGCGCTGGTAGGCGGCCTGGGCGTCGGCGGCGGGCAGCAGCGCCCACAGTTCGGCCATCCCGTCCTCGACCGGTCGCACCCGCACTTGCCGGTCCCGGCGGGCCTGCACCTGCCGGCGGCGGGCGCCGTCGGGGTCAGCGGCGAGCACGGCGCGGCGCAACGCCTGCCGGAACAGGCTGTGGCTGGCCCGCCCGCCGCGGGCGAGCACCTTCGCCTCCACGGCGGCGGCCTGCTCGTCGGAGAGCGCGGCGGTGGCCTCGACCGTCGCCCGCAGACGGCCCAGGTCGATATCACCGGTGTCCAGGGCCGCCAGGGTGGCGGGTAGGCGGCTGACCGCGGTCACGGCCAGCTCCAGCTGAACGGCGGCGGCGGCCGGGGACAGGTGCAGCTCGGCGGCGATCTCCTCGGCGGCGAAACCCGCCCCGACCGGACGGTCCGACCCCGGACACCCGTCCGGGGTCGGACCGTCCGCAGCTGGTAGGGGGTGCCGGAGCGCAGCGAACCGGGCCTGCGCACGGATCATCAGCGCCTCCCACCCGGCGATGTGCCGGCGGACCGCGGCCATCACCGTCAGACAACCGTCCGCATCGCGCTCCCCAAGCGGAAGCAAGCCGGCAGACACACCGCAAGCCCCCACACCGGCAGCGGCAGCGGCAGCGGCCGGAACACCTGCCACAGCGGCAGCGGCCGGAACAGCCGCCACACCGGCAGCAGTCGGAGCAGCCGCGGTGCTGGCACCACCGGCACCGCCCTCGGCGGTGCCAGCGCTGGTGGCGGGCACGGGGGTGCTGCCGACGGGCCGCGCGGATGGGCGGGTGCCGGCGGCCGGGTCGGAGACGCCCACCTCGGGTTCGAACATGTGTACGATTCTAGTCGCTTATCCGGATATTTCCACCGTCGACGACGACCATTCTCCCCACCCTCACACATGCGCGCTCCGGGTCGAGGGCAACCGGTATCTGCAGAGCAATTCCCCCGGCCGCCGTGCACACGATGACGACGCAGCCCGCGAAGGGCGACCCGCCAAGTAATTCCCCACAACCACCGCGCATACGTCCGATCCGGATGCCTCTGATCCAGGTATCCGAAACCAAATAAGGGACGTCGCTATGACCGTTCGACCCCGCCCAGGATGGGATGGCCCTGCCTTCGTACAACGCGAAAGAACCCGCAAAGATCATCATTTCAAGACGGCTCTTCCAAGCCCGCGGGCCCGCTACCGGGTGGTGAAGGCACCGCCGTTGACGTGGATGGTCTGACCGGTGATGTGCCGGGCGCCCGGACCGGCGAGGAAGTACGCCGTCTCCGCGATGTCCTCCGGCGTCCCCGGTCGCTTGTCGTGCGTCTCCTGGATGAGCGAGTGATGGCGTTCGTCGGTCATCCGGCCGCGGAAGAAGTTGGTGCCGGCGATGTAGCCGGCGGAGATGACGTTGCTGGTGATGCCATGGGCGCCGAGCTCGGCGGACAGCGAGGCGTTCCACGCGGCCAGGGCAGCCTTGGCCGCGCCGTAGGATCCACCGCGGCGTTCCGCCCCGATTGAACCGATGCTGATCACCGAGCCACCGGGGGTGAGCCTGTCCCGGATCGCGGCGGTGGTCAGGACCGCGCTGAGCAGATTCTGGGCCAGGGCAGCCTGCCACCCGGCGACCAGCGTCTCCAGACACGACCCGTCGCCGGACGGCGCCTCGGCCAGACCACCCGCTGCGTTGACGAGGACGTCGAGCGCCTCACCGAGTCGGGTACCCAGCGCCGCGACCTGCCCGGGATCGGTCGCATCGCAGACAACACCGTGTACGCCCAGTTCCTTGGCGGTTCGCTCGACGGTGTCGGCGTGGCGGCCGGTGACGAAGACCTCGGCCTCGTCGGCGGCGAACCTCGCGGCGATGGCCCGGCCGATGCCGCTGGTGCTTCCGGTGACGAGCACGGTGCGGGTCAAGAATCCTCCTACCCATCTAGTGTGTTTAGGCCTAAACATAGCCGACGCCAACAGAGGATCACACCATGAGTGACGCCGTAGCCGCTGCAGGAGGTCCCACACCCTCCTATCCCGCCGCGGAGATCGCGGCAGCCTGGCAGCGGGAACGGCCGGGCACCCCGACCGAGTCGATCGAGATCGTGACGCCCATCCGGCGGTTGGCGAAGCTCTTCGCGGACGACCGTGGCCGGGTTCTGCGCGCAGCGGGGATCGACGCGGCCACCCTCGACCTGCTGGCGGTCATCCGCCGCTCCGGGCCGCCCTATACCCTCAGCACCCGCGACATCGCACAGCGGACGCTCGTGACCGCCGGTGCGATCTCACAGCGCGTCGGACGGGCCGAACGGCACGGACTCGTCCGGAGATCATCAGGAGCAACCGGCCGTCGGAGCGTCCTGGTGTCGTTGACGGCCGAAGGCCACGCGCTCGTCGAACGGTCCGTCGACATGGTCCTCGGCCGTGAGGCCACGCTCGTCACCTGCCTGTCGGAGCCCGAACGCTCTACACTCATCGGGCTGCTGGAGAAATTGATCATCGATGTCGAACGACGCACGGCGCCAGCTTTGCTGCCGTAGCGTGCGCCACGTGCGCCACGTGCGCCACGTGCGCCACGTGCGCCACGTGCGCCACGTGCGCCACGTGCGCCACGTGCGTCCGGATCCTCGAAACCGCCAGTCCACCCGGACAGCGGCCCACAGGCCGGGGCCTGCCGGACCTCCCAGATCGGCTTCCGGAAGCCCGGATCCGACAGGAAGCCCGAGCGTGAGCAAAGCATGATCGCGCCGCCTTTGGCTCGCTGACGTCGAGGCTCCCGGGTTCGTGTTGACGTCCATGTGATGGCATGCCGGTACCGGCGGATCCTGTTACTCGACATCCTGCTCATGGATGCTGGTGCGCCCGCAAGGCCGCCTGCGGCCGTTGCGGGCACACCAGTACTCTCCTGGGCGCACCAGTACCGTCCCGCGGGCGTCCACCATATGGTGCATCCAGGCTCACACTCAGATCGCTCATGCACAGGCCCTTGTCACCCACCGGGAGATCGACGATGACTGCTGCGGAACCGGCTCCCGCTCACGGCCCCGTCCATGTGACGACTACCGAGCACGTCGCGCATCTGGTAATCGATCATGGTGCGGGCAACGCCGTCGACCTCGAACTGGCCACCGCCCTTGTCAACTCCGCGGAGCAGGTGCGGGAGCTTGTCGCCAAGGGAACGTGCACTGTCGTGGTCGTCCAGTCGGAGGGGCCGAACTTCTGCGTGGGCGGGGATCTGCGCACGTTCGCCGCCGCCGGTGACGACGTCGGGATCCACGTTGCCAAACTGGCGAACACTGTTCACAGCGCGTTGCGGATCTTCGCGGGGCTGCCGGCACCGGTCGTCGTGGCGGTACGCGGCGCCGTGGCGGGCATAGGCATCGGCCTCGCTCTGGCCGGTGACATCCTGGTCGCCGGCCAGAGCGCCTCGTTCACTCTCGCCTACTCCGCGGTCGGGCTCTCCCCTGACGGCGGCGCAAGCTGGCTGCTCCCCCGCGTCGTCGGTCCCCGTCGCGCAGCCGAGTTCGCACTGACCAAGCGCTCCCTTTCAGCCGCCGAGGCACTCGGCTGGGGGCTTGTCACCCAGGTCGTCGAGGACAGCCGGCTCGACGACGCGGTCGGGGCGGTCGTGCAGCAGCTGACAGCTGTTCCACCGGGCGCGCTGGCCCGGACGAAGAAGCTGCTCGCGGAAGCGGAGCAGCACTCGTTCGAGGAGCACCTCGACCTGGAGGCGACCGCGATCGCGGAGTCGGCGGCGGACCCACAGTCACGGACACTGGTCGCGGCCTTCATCAGCGCTCGGCGCTCCCGGGCACGGTAGGCACTGTTTCCTCGATCAGATTCAGCTTCCCGGATCAGGTTCAGCCCGGTCCGCATCCATCATGTGACCATTACGCCCGCACGCGCCACCCACCGGGGGCCGCCCACCAGGCCGCTCCCGGCCACCCCACCCGCAGCCTGGCCGCCGCCGCACGGCCGCCGTACCTGTCCATCACGGTCGGTTCAGAGCAGTTCGACCTCGGCATGAAAGGCGCACGCCGCGTCGTGGCGTCCCGACCTCTGTGTCGGCAACCAGCAGCGGGTGTCGAGCACGGCGCGAGCGGTGCGTTCCACCAGCTCCCGGGAGAACGCATCGTGATCGACAAGGACGATCACGAGATCGGCGGCGGCGATCTCCTCCGCGTCCGCCTCGACCAGGGCAACCCCCGGTGGCAGGCATGACTCGTCGACATGAGGGTCCGCGGCCCGTACGTCCGCGCCGAGCCCGGCGAGCAGAGCGGCGACCCGCACCGCCGAGGACTCCCGGGCGTCACCGGTGTTCTTCTTGTAGGCCAGCCCCAGCAGCAGGATGCGGCTGCCGTTCACCGCGCTGCGCCTGCGGTTGAGTATCTCCAGGACCCGGCGCACGACATGGTCGGGCATGTGGTCGTTGACGTCGTTGGCGAGTTCGACGAAACGGAAGCTGCGCCCGAGGCTGCGCCGTACCCGCCACGACAGGTAGGAGGGGTCGATGGGCAGGCAGTGCCCGCCGACCCCGGGGCCGGGGGTGAACCGCAGGAAGCCGAACGGCTTGGTGGATGCCGCTTCGATCGCCTCCCACACGTCAACACCGAGCTCATGGGCGAACATCGCCAGCTCGTTCACCAGAGCGATGTTGACATGGCGGAAGGTGTTCTCCAGCAGCTTGGTCAGCTCCGCGGTGCGGACCGAGGCCACCGGCACAGTCGTCTCGACGATCGAGCCGTAGAAGGCCCGCACGGCTTGCAGGGACTGCTCGTCGATGCCGGAGACCACCTTCGGGGTGTTGACCAGGTTCCAGCTCTGGTTGCCGGGATCTATCCGCTCGGGCGAGTAGCCGAGGAAGAACGAGTCCCCGGCCACGAGCCCTGAGGTCTCCTCCAGCAGCGGCCCGAACAGCTCGTCGGTGGTGCCGGGATAGGTCGTGGACTCCAGTATCACCGTCGCCCCTGGCCGCAGCCGCGGCCCGAGGCTGCGCCCGGAGCTCTCGATGTAGGAAAGATCCGGGATGCCTTCACGCAGCGGGGTCGGGACGGTCACCACCGCAACGTCGAATCCGAACGCGTCCTGGTAGCTCGATGACGCCTGGTAACGGCCGCTACTGATCGCGGCGGCGACGACCGTGTCCGGGATGTCCTCCACGTAGGACTCGCCGCTGGTAAGCCGTTTGACCCGTCCCTCGTCCACCTCGATCCCGACCACGGACCAGCCGACTTCGACGGCCCGCATCGCCAGGGGCAGACCCACATAGCCCTGGCCGACCACGACGAGCTTTCCGTAAATATTCATAAGCAGAGCGTGACATACTGAACCAACACCAAAGCGGAAGCATGCTACGTGTCGCGCCACAAGCTCAAGACCATGAACAGACAACACCTGACAGCCAACAGACAACCAACCAGCGCGAACGGCACCACAAGGCCACGGGCAGCCCCACGACACCGGCAGCCGTCACAGCGCCGGAGCCATCACGACCCCAACAGCAATGTCGGACGCGACACGACGAACACCGACCCACACTAGTAGTAGTGTTTCTGCTACCGAATGTAACTCTCTCGATCTTCGACAAGAGCCGGCCCCAGACAGCCGAAGGCAGCGCGGCCATGCTCCTTCCGCGCCGCCGGAGGCCCAGGCCCCGGACCACCAAGAGGCGGCGGACGACGTGGTGCTTTCGGCAGCCATCGCACTTCTGATCACTGCGATCACGACACCGGTCGTGATCGCAGTGATGCGGCGTCTCGCCGTCGTGGACACCGTGACCGAGCGATCGTCACACTTGGTACCCACCTACCGGGGTGGCGGGGTGGCCATCGCCCTCGGCCTGTTCGCGGGAATGCTGGTACCCATCGTCAACCCGGACGTGGACGCCCCCGCCGACCTGTTCACCGTGGTTGTGGCGGCGTCGTTGTTCGGTCTGCTCGGCCTCGCCGAGGACACCCATGGCGTGGCCGCCCTTCGTCGACTCGGCCTGCAGATGGTGGCGGCAGCCGTGACGATTGCCGCCTGGGTCGTCGTCGCACAGCCTGATCTGCCGGTCGCCACCATCCCCCTGGCCGCCTGCGCGGCGCTGGTGTGGATCGCCGGCTTCACCAATGCCTTCAACTTCATGGACGGCATCAACGGCATCTCGTCAGCCCAGACTCTGCTGACCGGCGTGGCCTTCGCCATCATCGGGCACCGTAGCGGCCTTGACTTCCTCACCTACGGCGGAGCCATGGCAGCCGGGGTCGCACTCGGCTTCGGCCCCTACAACTTCCCGCGAGCAAGGATATTTCTCGGTGACGTAGGCAGCTACGCCCTTGGCGCGCTGATCGCCGTCCTGGCGCTGCTGGCCGTCGGGCACGGTGTGCGACCCGACGCCGTTGTCGCCCCGTTGCTGGTCTACCTCGCGGACACCTCCTGTACGCTGCTGCGGCGGGTAAGGTCCGGCCAGGTCTGGTATGCGCCGCACCGCGGCCACGTATACCAGCTACTCACGGTCGCAGGATGGTCGCATACCCGCGCAACGCTCGTGGTCTCCTCGGTCACCGTGGCAACCACCAGCCTCGGACTGGTGATCTACAGTGCCGACGTGGCGGTACGGGTGGCGGCCGACATCGTCGCCATCCTGCTCGTCCGGGGTTATCTCCTCCTCCCCCGGCACGTCGCCCGCGGGCAGCAACAGCCCCGGGCCGGTGCGACCGCACCCGGCCGGCACCGGGCCGCGAAGGTTGGCGGACGAAACGAACCGCTGCACAACACCCCCGCGGTGTGAGGGCCCTGCACGGTGATGGCACCCACCCACACACCCCATGAACATGCGGTCGGCGGCGCTGCCCCACCGTGGCACATACTGATCGTGTGTACGGGGAATCTGTGTCGATCACCGATGGCCCAGTACCTAGCCGCCGCGTTGTTACAGGCCGGTCTGGGCACCGCCACATCCGGAATGATCGTTACCAGCGCCGGAACCCGCGCACGTGACGGCACACCCATGCATCCCCACGCCGCATCCGTACTGGCCGGTCGCGGTCTTGACCCACGGGGTTTCGCAACACGCCGCCTGGACGCCAGGCTGATCGGCAGCGCCGACCTGGTGCTGTGCGCGGAGCGCGAACACCGCGCAACCGTCGTGACGGCCGCACCAAAAGTCGTCAGCCGCACCTTCACACTGCGAGAATTCGCCCGGGTGACCGCCGGAATCAAGCCCGTTGACATCAGTCCGGACAGCGCCCGCCTGGACGAGGCCCGCCCGAGCAACGCCCACCTGAGCAACAGCCACCCGGACGAAGCCCTCGTGAACGGCACCCCCGCGAGCGGGGTTCCGGTCTCCCGGGACAGAGTCCGGATGTGCTGCGAGGCTCTTGTCGCCCGTGCACTGGCACGCCGCGGTCTTCATCCACCCGCAGACCCCGCCGATGCCGACATCCCCGACCCGATCGGATCGCCGGTCGAGGCGTTCCGGCTGTGCGCCGAACAGATCAGCGACGCGTTGGCCCAGCCGCTGGAGCTGCTGGCTCGTGCCGTGAACATTACCGGCTAGACGACGACAGCGACGACGGTGGCTGCGACAGCGGTGGCTGCGACAGCGGTGGCTGCGACAGCGGTGCCGGCACCGGCACCGGCCGGGACGGACGGGTACGCCGGGCCCACTGCCGCAGCCAGGGAAGAACCTGCTCACCGACCATGGGAGGCGAGACGAAGTAGCCCTGTGCCTCGTCACATCCCCAGCCCGCCAGCAGCGCCCATGACCTGTCCGTCTCGACACCCTCAGCGACCATCCGCAGGTGCAGGGTGTGCGCCAGAGCGACCGTCGATCGGACGATCTCCCCGGCCGCAGGGTTGCGCTCGATGTCCCGCAGAAAGGCCCGGTCGAGCTTGATCTCGTCCGCGGGAAGATCCCGCAGGTAGGCCAGGGAGCAGTAGCCACTGCCGTAGTCGTCGAGGCTGACCCGCACGCCGAGCGCACGCAGCCGGGCGAGGGTGTGCTGCGCGCTTTCCCGCTGCGTCATCAGGGAATCCTCAGTGATCTCCACACAGAGCGCGGACGGGGGGACGCCCGCCCCGCCGAGCGCGTCATGAACACCGTGGACGAAGTCGGGGTCGACGATCACGGGTGCGGGCACGTTCACCGACACCGACAGCTTCGCCCCGGCCGCGTGCCAGCGCGCGCAGTCCGCGAGCGCGGTCGTGAGGACCTGTCCGGTCAGCTTGGGCATCAGACCGGCGGCCTGCATGTCGGGGAGGAAGGTGTCGGGCGGGCGGATTCCCTCGACCGGATGCCGCCAGCGCACCAACGCCTCCATCCCGGTGATACGTCCTGTGCGCAGGTTAGCCTTGGGCTGGTAGTGCGGTTCGATCTGCCCGCTCTGCAGGCACGTGCGCAGCTCGGCGCGCAGCCGTAGCCGGGCCGGGCTGATCCGGCCGCAGCTCGTGTCATACACGCGGTGGCCGGCGAGTGACTTCTTCGCCTCCCCCAGGGCAGAGGTGGCGTTGCGCAGGAGTTCGAACACGTCCCGACCGTGATCGGGAGCGATCGCGATGCCGATGCTCGCCTCGACCGGCACCGGCATGCCGGCCAGCATGACCGGTTCCCGGAGGGCGTCACGGACGCTGACCGCCTCGGCTTGCACTCGCTCGGTGCCCGCGCTGCGCAGCAGTACCGCGAACTCGTCCCCGCCGATCCTTGCGACGATGTCGCCGGAGCGTCCGCTCGCGCGGACCCGCTGACCCACCTTGACCAGCAGACGATCGCCCTGCTCGTGACCGAGACTGCTGTTGATCTCGCTGAAACGGTCGATGTCGATCAGCATCAACGCGCCGGCGACATGGCCGGAGCGCTCCGGCTCTCCCTGGCCTCGGCCCCGTCCCTGACCCTGGCGTCGCGCCGGGCGGCCGTCGGAGTGTTCCCCGAGCAACCGCGCGGCCTGACCGAGAAATCCGTGACGGTTGGCAAGGCCCGTCAGCTCGTCGGTGTCCGCGAACTCGTCGCCGACGCGTTTTCCCCGTAGCCGGCACAGCAACAGCATGGTCGCCGCGATCACAATCAGGATCAGCAGACACGCCAGGCCGGTGAGCCACCGACCGAACCCCCCGTGCAAGGTCGTCCAAACCGCCAATGCCGTCGAGGCTGCCGTCCAGACGACCAGCGTGGCCGCGACAGCCCACGGGCAAACCGGAAGCATCGGTGTGGCGCGTCCGGTCGTCCGGTCGGTCGGGCGACCGATCAGGCGACCGATCGGGTCCGCGACCGGGCGAACCGACCGGTGGGACAGGCGATCCCGCAGCGCGTATCCGTCCGGGCTCCGGTGTCGGGCCCGACGCTCGGGCGCGAACAACGTCACCATTGCGCTGATGGTCTGGTAACGGGATCCCGGCCGGTGCGGCCGCTGATGTCTGCAGGCATTGATTCCCCTGAAATCCGGACTTGGGTGCTCTTGGTAAGCGGTCCGAGAGTAACGCGTCGGACTCGCCCGGTATGGATGAACTCCGCTTTCAGGAGCAGGGACTTCTCAGCCTGCGACCAGGCAATTCCCGGCCATCCACGCGATATTAGGCGCAGGGAGCCGCCAGCGCCCACAGCGTGGTCTGCTTGAGAGCTCACAACGTGGTCCGTCCGGAACACGGTCCGCTTACACCACTTGCGTTACTTACATCGGTGGACGCTTACAGCATCGGATGCTTAGACCAGCGGAGGCTTACACCAGCGGATCTGTCATCCGCGGCAGCGGGGAGGAATTCCGCAGACCAACATCAGAAATACTTTCGACGGGCTCGGCGAGGATGTCGGTCGGCCGCCGGCCGCGACACCCGTAATCGCCGGCGAGCAGTATCTCGGCGATCCGTTCACCAGCGTGTCCGTCCCACAGCGCGGGCCGCCGCGGCCGTGGTGGGCAGGCGAGTACGTCAGCTGCCGCTGCCACGATCCGCTCGGGATCGGTGCCGATGACCTGATTAGTACCCTCAGCGACAGTAATTCCTCGTTCGGTTGTGTCGCGCAACGTCAGGCACGGCACCCCCAGGACAGTCGTCTCCTCCTGGACCCCGCCCGAGTCCGTCAGGACGACACGCGCGCCGACCTGCAGGGCGAGGAAGTCGAGATAGCCGGCGGGCGGGAGCGTGGTCACACCCGCCGGCAACCGGCCCTCGACTCGGGCGCGGGTCCGGGGATGCAGGGGGAACACCAGGGGGCACCGCTCGGCCACGGTCCCGAGCGCGCCGAGCAGCCCCGCAAGGACACCCGGGTCGTCGACGTTGGCCGGGCGATGCAGGGTGACCAGCCCGTACTCGCCCGCGCGCAGACCGAGCCGGGACAGTGTCGGGCGGGCCCGCGCCCGTTCGATGTTCGCCAGCAGGGTGTCGACCATGACGTTGCCGACGAGATGTATCTGGTCGGGCCGGTAGCCCTCCCGGCGGAGGTTGCCGGCGGCGTCCGGCGAGGTGGCGAACAGAAGATCGGAGATCCGGTCGGCCACGACACGATTGACTTCCTCGGGCATGGACCAGTCCCGGCTGCGCAGCCCGGCCTCGACATGGGCGAGTGGGATGCCGGACTTGGCCGCGACCAGCGCGCAGGCAAGTGTGGAGTTGACGTCGCCGACCACCACGACGACGTCCGGGCGGACGAGGGCGAGCAGCGGCTCGAAGGCCGTCATGACCCCGGCGGTCTGGCCGGCATGGCTGCCCGAGCCGACGTCGAGGAAGTGGTCGGGGGCCCGCAGGCCGAGCTCGTCGAAGAACACCCCGCTCATCGCGGCGTCGTAGTGCTGACCGGTGTGCACGAGCGTGGTGACGGCACCACGACCCACGGTTGCGGCCAGTACCGGCGCGACCTTCATGAAGTTGGGCCGAGCACCGGCGACGAAGAGTACATGCACGACGGAACTCCCTACTTAGAGCGTCAAACCGACCGTCGAGCGGCCGTCGAACCAGCAGCCGTCGAACCAGTAGCCGTCGAACCAGTAGCCGGCCGGCTGGACGGCTGGACGGCTTGTCCCTTGCCGGACGGCTTTGAGGCGAGTAGCCGGATCGCCGCGCCCGACGTGTGCATACGGATCGTATGCATCTGGCTACGATAAGCTCTGTCACACCGACAGTACGTTTCCCACGCCATCTCGTACTCAGGAGACAACCGTGAAGTTCGCCTACATCGCGTACGCGGCGTCGAGGTAGCTACGGTGACCGAACCAGCAGGCCAGCGACCGCTGCGCGTACTCCTGATCACTCATTACTTCCCGCCCGAGGTCGGTGCCCCGCAGGCCCGCCTCGCCGAGACGGCACAGGCATGGGCGGCGGACGGCCTCGACGTCACGGTCCTGACCGGGATGCCCAACCACCCCACTGGCATCGTGCCGCCTGAGTACCGCGGCGCACGGCGGCGGATCGAACATCGCGACGGCTACCGGGTGATACGGACGTGGATATACGCCACCCCGAACGAGGGCATCGCCCGCCGGACCCTGTCCCACCTGTCGTTCATGGCGACCAGCGTGCTGCTCGGCGGGCGTCACACCGGCGCGGCCGACGTCGTGGTCGTCTCGTCCCCGACGTTCTTCCCGCTCGGCTCGGCGTGGCTGCTGGCCCGGCTGCGGCGCGCACGCCTGGTGGTCGAGGTCCGCGACCTGTGGCCGGCGATCTTCGTGCAGCTCGGCGTCCTGCGCAACCGCCGGGTCATAGCCGCGCTCGAACGCCTGGAGATGGCCGCCTACCGAGCCGCCGACGCCGTCGTCACCGTGACCGACGGTTTCCGGGACGACATCGTCGGACGCGGCATACCCGCGGGCAAGGTCCACACGATCCACAACGGGGCCGACCTGAGCCGGTTCAGCCCATCCGACTCGCCGTCCCCGGCGGAGTCGCCGTCCCCGGCGGGATCAGCATCCCCGGCGGAGTCGCCGTCCCGGGCGCTACGCGACCGTCTCGGCGCGCGCACCGGCGACACCCTCGTCGTCTACATCGGGGCCCACGGCATCTCCCAGGGCCTGGTCTCGGTAGTGGAAGCCGCGGCCGAACTCGCCCGGGATCCGGTAGACCCGGTGCACGTCGCCCTCGTCGGCGAGGGAGCCGACCGGGCACGGGTCGCCGACCGGGTCACCGAGCTCGGACTCACCAACGTCACCATGTTGCCCGCGGTCAGCCGCGACGAGGTCCCGGCCATCGTCGCCGCGGCCGACATCTGCCTGGTCCCCCTGCGGGACGTGCCGCTGTTCTCCACCTTCATCCCGTCGAAGATGTTCGAGCTGCTCGCCGCCGGACGGCCGGTCATCGGGGCGCTCACCGGCGAGGCCGCCCGGATCCTCTCCGAGGCGGGCGGGGTCGTCGTCCCGCCCGAAAACCCGCTGGAACTGGCCGGCGCGATCCGCACCCTGGCCGCGGACCCGGCCCGGCGCGTGGCAATGAGCGAGCGGGGCCACGCCTACGTGGCGACACGTTTCGACCGCCTGGTACTGGCCCGTCGGTACCGCAGCCTTCTCGAGGAGGTAGCGGGCCGTACGGTCGCCGTCCCCCGGCAGCGGAGCGCGGACACGGTCGAGCCGTACCAACCGGCGACCGATCCGGTGACCGAGCCTGCGCAGGCGGTAGAGGCGTCCGGCGCATCCGAACCTTCCGGGCCCACATCGTCGGGGCCCGAGTCGTCGGGGCCCGAATCTTCGGAGTCCACATCTTCGGAGCTCGAGCCTTCGGACGCATCCGGGATCGCCGAAATCGCCGGGCACCGGGAACACGCATGAGATTGGTGGTGACCGGCGGAACCGGGTTTCTCGGGCGCCGGGTGGTCGCAGACGCGATCCGGGAAGGGCATCACATTACCGGACTCGCCCGCAGCGCAGCGGCCGTTCGCGCCCTTGAACGCGCGGGCGCGCAGGCCGTTCCGGGCGATCTTGATGACCCCGCCTCGGTGGACGCCGCGTTCCGGGCCGCCAAGGGCGACGTACTGATCAACATTGCCTCCCTCGGATTCGGGCACGCGAACGTGATCGTGTCGGCGGCCGAGGCGGCCGGGCTGAATCGGGCGATCTTCATCTCCACCACCGCAATCTTCACGACGCTCCCCGCCGCGACAAAGCAGATCCGGACGGAAGCCGAAAAAACGGTCACCAGCAGCAGCCTCGGCTGGACGATCCTGCGACCTACCATGATCTACGGAGGCCCGGACGACCGGAACATGGCGCGGCTGCTGGCCGCGCTGCGCCGATCCCCGCTACTGCCCCTGCCCGGTGGTGGCAAACGCCTGCAGCAGCCCGTCCACGTCGACGATCTCGCCTCCGCCGTGCTGGCGGCGGTACGACTGGACGCTTCCATCGGCCGCTCCTACACCATCGCCGGGCCGGAAGCGCTGACCTTCCGGAAGATCGTCGAGGAGGCCGGCGCCGCGGTCGGACGCCGGGTGGTCACCGTTACGCTCCCGCTGCGCACCACGCTCGCCGTGGCCCGCGGATACGAACGGCTGACGGCCCGTCCGCTGCTGCGCGCCGAACAGATCGCCCGGCTCGCCGAGGACAAGGCGTTCTCGATCGCCGACGCAGCCGCCGACCTCGGCTTCGCGCCGCGGCCGTTCGACCAGGGCATCCGAGCCGAAGCGGCGCTACTGACATGACCGGCCTTCGTGACGTGACCGGCCTGCACAATCCGTCGGGCCCCGAGGTTGCGACCGCGGTCAGCGGCGTCCCCACCGACGCCGGACCGTCCGTCACCCACCGCGACGAGCCCACACGGGAGAGGAGACAGCCTGCCGGACCGGCGGCTTCCCGCTTCCCCACAGCTACCACAGGCGTCCAGCCGGGCCGGTACCTGCGGACCGTGCGGCACCTGCGGCCGCAACAGATCACCGCCCGCGTACGCCTTCGCGGCCAGCGGGCCTTCGCCCGGCGCTTCCCCTGGACGACCGATCGCCTGCTGCGCCTGGCCGCGCCGGAGATCGGCTGCTGGCCGCCCTCCTTCATACCGTTCGACGGCCGCTGCGACGCGGCCTGGCCGGACCCGGCCGAGATCCTCGAGGGAGCGCTGACCCTGCTCGGCCGCACCCATCGACTGCACCCCCGGGGCGGCAGCCCGTCCGAGCTCGACTGGGAACAGGCGAACGCACCACTGCTGTGGCGCTACCACCTGCATTACTGGGACTGGGCCTGGTCGCTGACAGCCCACGGTGACCGCGACGAGGCCCGGGCCGCCTTCGCCCGGCTCTACACGTCCTGGCGGACCGCCACAATGATCGGCAGCGGCCGGATCGGGATGCCTGACGGCGGCCGGGTAGCGATGCCCCACGGCGGCAGAGCCGCGACACCCGATGGCGGGAGAGCCGCGACGCTCCATGGCGGCACCGCATGGGCGCCCTATGTCGTGTCCCTTCGCGCGTGGACGCTGTGCGGGCTGTTCGAGCCGCTCGTGCGCGACAGCGCGGTCGATTCGACCGTGCGCGCCGACCTCGGCCGGCACGAGGCATTCCTGCGGTTGCACCTGGAGACCGATGTCGGTGGCAACCATCTGGTCAAGAACCTCAAGGCCCTGATCGGGCTGGCGGTGGCCGGCGGGAACACGGCGGACCGCCAGCGGTGGGTCGAGAAGCTGCGCGGCGAGGTCCGCCGACAGGTGCTGGCCGACGGTGGTCATTTCGAACGGGCACCCGCCTACCACTGCCAGGTGCTCGCCGACCTCGACGACGTGATCGGCCTGCTGTCGGCCAGTGGCGCGGTGGTACCGGAGGAGCTGCCGGCCGCGGTCACCAGGATGCGCCACTGGCTACGCACGGTACTCGGCCCGGACGGCGATGTGCCGCTGTTGAACGACGGCTACCCGATCCCGGCCGGCATGGTGGACCACCTGTTGCCAGCCGGGCGGGGAGCCGGAGGGCCGGAGCCCGTCGGGTGGGGATCCGGCAGGCGGCAGGTGGTCCACCATGCCGGCGGCGGCCGGTCAGGCGTCCCTGCACCTGCCGTCACCGGGACCGGGTCACGGCTGCTTGCCGACACCGGTCTCGCGGTGTTACGGGCAGGCGGCTTCCACCTCGTCGCCGATGTCGGACCGGCGTGCCCGGACACTCTCCCCGCGCACGCCCACGCCGACACCCTCGCGTTCCTGCTCTGGTGGAACGGCATCCCCCTGATCGTCGACACCGCGACCTCGACCTATGACCCGGGAGCCGTCCGCGACCACGAACGCTCGAGCGCGGCGCACGCGAGCCTCGTCGTCGACGGAGTCGACTCGACCGAGGTCTGGGGCGCTTTCCGCGCCGGCCGCCGCGCCCATCCGAAGATCGTCCAGATGGCGCTGGACGGCGG
Source organism: Protofrankia symbiont of Coriaria ruscifolia (assembly GCF_900634745.1). NCBI lineage: Bacteria > Bacillati > Actinomycetota > Actinomycetes > Frankiales > Frankiaceae > Protofrankia > Protofrankia symbiont of Coriaria ruscifolia. The sequence continues at coordinate 20,304 of NZ_CAAAFR010000053.1, read as the reverse complement.
CACAGCGGTACTCACCGCCTCCCACGACGGCTACCGGCACCTGCCCGGACGCCCGGCGCACGAGCGCACCTTCACAGTCCGGCCGGACCGGGTGGAACTCACCGACCGGGTGGAACTCACCGACCGAGCGGGCGAGCGGGAAGCCCACCGCGTCGAGGTTCTCTTCCCGCTCGCTCACGACACGGTCGCCACAGTGGACGACCCCGCCAGCACGATCCGGGTCCGCACCGCCGGCGCCTGGGAGATCGTCCTGCGCGCGCGGGGCACCGCGACCACCGCCGTGGAGGGTCGCTGGGAGCTACGCCGGACACACCGGGCGATCGGCTGGCAGGACACCGTACCGGCGTTCACCGCCGCATACGTCGTCGACCGCGAGCTGCCCGTCGAGATCCACACGGACATCGAGGTCGTCCGACCGGACGGCCTCCGGCCGGAAATACCAGACCGGCCGGAAATACCAAGCCGACCAGGAACGCCAGGCCAACCAGGAGTGCCAGGCCAACCAGGAAAGAAGGGGGTGGAGCGGACGTGAAACAGGTGGTGCAGGCAATCCGTGGGGGCGCGGTCGAGGTTCTCGACGTCCCCGCACCGCAGATCGGTCCGACCGAGGTTCTGGTCCGTACCGCGGCGAGCATCGTCTCCCCCGGGACGGAACGGGCGGTCACCGCGCTTGCCCAGTCGGGACTCGTCGCCAAGGCCCGAGCCCGTCCCGACCTGGTCCGCCAGGTGGTCCGGCGGGCCCGTACCGACGGGATCGGTACGGCCGCTCGCGCGGTGCAGGCTCGGCTCGGAGGGGACATACCGCTGGGCTACAGTGCGGCCGGAACCGTGGTGGATGTCGGAGAGATGGTCAGCGGGGCCGGCATCGTGCCCGGACAGCTCGTCGCGACCGGCGGGGCCGGCTGGGCGAACCACGCCGAGGTGCAGGCGGTGCCAGGTCTGCTGTGCGCGCCGGTTCCCGCCGGGGTACCGGCCGTGGACGCGGCGTTCGCGACGGTAGGTTCCATCGCCCTGCACGGGCTGCGCCTCGCCGACGTCGGGCCGGGTGCCAAGGTGGTGGTCGCCGGACTCGGCCTGGTCGGCCAGCTCGCCGCCCGGATCGCGCTGGCCAGCGGATGTGACGTGGCCGGCATCGACGTCGCCGACCTGCCACTGGCCGCGGCCGGCCGGGCCGGTGTCCTCACCCTGCGTGAACAGGGCGAGGCCACGACGGCCGCGGTGCTGCGCTGGAGCCGTGGACGGGGCGCGGACGCCGTGCTGGTCTGCGCCGCCACACGGACGTCGGATCTCATGGGCAGGGTGCCGGCGCTGTGCCGGGACCGCGCGACCGTGGTCGTCGTCGGGGACGTGGGGCTCGAGCTGAACCGCACACCCTTCTACGACCGGGAACTGTCGGTACGGTTCGCGCGCTCGTACGGGCCGGGTCGCTACGAGCAGGCGTACGAGGACTGGGGCGTGGACTACCCGGCCGGCCAGGTCCGCTGGACCGAGGGCCGCAACCTGGAGGCCGTCGTCGACCTGCTGGCCACCAGCCGCCTGGAAGTCGCCGATCTAGTTACGCACAGTTTCGCCATCGACGACGCCGCGGCCGCCTACGCCCTGGTCGAAAGCAGGAGCGAACCGTACCTGGCGATCCGTTTCGACTATGACGTGTCCCGGACGCTCCCGGACAGCATCGTCCTGCCTTCCCAGCGTGGCCACCCGAGCCGGCTGCCGGGGGCCCAAGGGCTGGCCGGGCCTGCCCGGCTTCCCGGCTTTCCCAGGCTTTCCAGATCTTCTCGGCTTTCCGGATCTTCCCGGCGTCCCGAGCTCCCCGCGGTCCCGGGGCTGGCCGGGGCACAGCGCGTCACAGACGAGGGCACGGCACGGGCCTCCGGCGGACGCTACGGCGTCGGCTGGATCGGCGCCGGCGCCTTCTCCGCCACGGTGCTGCTGCCCGCCTTCCGCGCCGCGGGCTTCGACCGCTTCGTCACGGTCGGCTCGGCCGGTGGCCTGCGCGCCAGACGGTTCGGGGAACGCGCCGGTTTCGCGAAGATCGCCGGCAGCGCGGACGCCGTCATCGACGATCCCGACGTCGACGTGGTGGTCATCGCAACCCCGCACGACGCCCACGCCGACCTTGTCGTACGGGCGCTGGACGCCGGCCGGCACGTGTGGTGCGAGAAACCGCTGGCGCTGTCCTTCGACGAGCTGCAGGCGGTGGACGCCGCCGCCCGCCGCGCTGACGGCGTCCTGTTCGTCGGCTTCAACCGGCGCTGGTCACCCGCGGCCCGGCTCGCCCGGGAGCATCTCGACGCCCGGACGTCCCCGCTCACCATGATCTACCGGGTCGCGGCCGGGAAGATCGCGGACGGGCACTGGTACGCCGACCGCCGCCAGGGCGGGCGGCTGCTCGGGGAGGTCTGCCACTTCGTCGACACCTGCACGTTCCTGAATCCCTCCGAGGTCGTGTCGGTGCAGGCGCACCCGGCCGGCGGTGGGGGCGTGTTGGTTGCCGACGACGTGACGGTCGTACTGGGACACGCCGACCAGTCGACCTCGGTGATCGTCTACTCCTCCGCCCGCCCGGCCGGCATCGGCAAGGAGCACCTGGAGGCTCTGGCCGGCGATACGCACCTCGTCCTCGACGACTTCCGGAATCTGACCGTCGGTGGCCGTGGTGTCTGGCAGGGACGCCAGGACAAGGGCCACAACGCGGCCGTCCGCGAGTTCCACCGGCGCCTGCGCAACACCGGTGACGCCCCGGAGCCGGACTTCGGCCTGGCCACCTCGGCCCACGTCCTCGCGGCTGCCGCCGCGGCGACGGCAACCACAACGGCGACGCCCGCGGCGCCGGCAACTCGAAGCAGCGCCCAGCCGGCGGACCGTGCCACGCCCGACAGCACGAGCGGCGCGGACGTCGCGACTACTCCGAACGCCGCGACGTGACAGCCCAGGACGCCCAGACCGGCAGCGTCGCCGCGGGCCCGGTCACAGCGCCCGGCAGGCTGCCCACGGCCCGGCACCGGCGGTCACGACGCATGGCACTCGGACGCCCGACCGTGCCGTCGGGGATCGCGGTCGCCGCGGGCAACGCCTCCGGGATCCTGATCGGGCTGGCCTCGGGGATCGTGACCGCACGGTTTCTCGGGCCGGCCGCCCGCGGGGCGTTCGTGGCCACCCAGACGATGTCGGGTGTGGCGGCGGTCGTGCTCACCCTCGGCGTGACGCAGGCGGTGGTGACCGACCGCGGCAGCGACAGCGACCTTGTCGGCCCGCTGCTGACGCAGGTCGCCGCGGTCGTGCTGGCGGCAACGGTGATGTTCGGGGTGCTCGCCGGCACCGGGGCACAACCATGGCTGGGCGTTTTCGGGGTTGTCGGCGCGGCGGCGGCCACCACTGGCGCGGTGGCCTCGTCGCTCGCGTCCGGTATGGCCCAGCGCCGGTCACGGATGACCGGCGAGTTCCAGATCGTGCGGCTGGTACCCAGCCTGGCAGGCCTGTTCCTGCTGGTCGTGGCCTGGCGGGCGGGAACGCGCGACGTCGGTGTGTGGCTGCTGTGTTCGGGGGCCGGCGTCGCCGTCCCGGCGGTCATGATGCTGGTGCGGACCCTCGGCGGCCTGGGAAAGCTACGCGGGCTGGCCCGGATCGTCCCGTCGCGGGCGCTTGTCCAGAGTGCTGTCGCAGCGTTGCCCACGGCCATCGGGGCGCAGGTGATCTATCGACTCGACTCGGTGGTCGTCGCTGCCACTCTGCCCACCGCCAGCGTCGCATTTTATGGTATCGCGGCCACCGCCAGCCTCACCTGCACCGCGCTCGGCCAGGCGGTCGGCATGGTCGCCTTCAGCCGGCTGCGGCACGCCCGCGGCCCGGACCAGCAACGCCTCCTGATCCGGCGTGGCGTGAAGTGGGCGCTCAGTGTCGCGGCCGGTGTGGCCCTGCCGGTCGCGATCCTCGTACCCGAGCTGATCACTGTCTGTTATGGCCGGGAATTCCTGCCCGCCGTGGACCCGACCCGGGCTCTCGTCCTCGCGGCGATCCCGCTGTCCGCCGACTACCTGCTGATTCATGCCCTGCTCAGCCTTTCCAGCCAGCGCAGCGTGTACGGGACGCAGGCGCTGGCGGCAACCCTGACCATCGCCGGCCTGTGCGTGACCGTGCCGACGGGGAATCTCACGCTCGTCGCCACCGCGTCGATCGCCGTCTACACCCTGTCCGCGGCACTGATGTTCGGCGCGGTGCTGCGGCGCACCGCACCGGGCCGCACCGCGCCGAACCGAGCCGCTTTTGCGGAGCAATCATGAGGAATCAATCATGAGGAATATCGCGGTTATCGTGCACTGGGGGCCGGCCGAGCCCACCGTCGAACTCGCCCGCGAACTGAACCGGAGCACGCTGCTCCACAGGGTTGCGGTCGTGGCCAACGATCTGTCGGAACGCCCCGAGGACATCCCCGCGGAGATCGCCTGGATGGTCCCGTCGCGCAATCTCGGCTTCGCCGGTGGTTTTCAGCACGCCACCCGGGTCTACCCGACCGCATCCTGTTATCTGCTGCTCAACAACGACATCCGGATGGATGACGCGACGATCGGGGCATGCCTTGACCTGCTGTCCACCGACCGCGTCGGCGTGGTCGGCCCGACACTGGTCAACGCCCGGGGACTGCAGTCGGGCGCCGCCGTCCTCACCCGGTTCCTTGCCGCACCCCGGGTCCTGCGGACACCGGCTGCGAGCCAGCCGTGCGAGGCCGAGTGGGTCACCGGCGCGGCCATGTTCATCAAGGCCGAATGTCACCGGGACGTGCCGATGGACGGGCGCTACTTCCTCGGTTTCGAGGACGCCGACTTCTGCCACCGGGCGCGGGATGCCGGCTGGCGTGTCATGCTCAGCCCGGCACGGGCCTGGCACGCCAGCGGCGGGACGATCCCGTCCGGCCGATACATCTACTACAGCATCCGCAACAGGTTGTGGTTCGTCCGCGCGCGGGGCTGGGCGCTGCGCACGGCACTGGTGACACTGTGGTCGGTCCTGGTCCTGCTGCCCGGCACCGCTCTGAAGGACGCCGTGCGCAGGCGTGGGTACATGTCCTGCCTGCTCGCCTTCCACGGTCTCGTCGACGGGCTGCTGCGCATGCCCGCCGACGGCGCGCCCCTGCCCGACGAACCCCGTCCCGCCCGCTGGGTGTCCTGGTCCTAGCCGGCCGAAAAGCACACGATCATGATTTTTCTCGCGCGCTCGGAGGCCCCGAGAAACCTGGGCCGGCGACAGGGGCATTGACACGCCCACCGGAAAAGAAAAAGAGGAATGATTGACATGACGGACCTCGACATATCACCGACCGTGGGACAGGAACTTCCGGAACGGTATGTCCACCTACTGAAGGAGGTGCTCTCCTTCTCATTGTGGGATGGGCGGGACGGCGCCGTCTGGCGCGGGCGCAAGAGCGCCCAGATTCTGCAGCGGCTGCTCGAGCGCCATAATCTGTCGGTAGCGAAAATTATTTCTCCAGAGGTTCGCCAGAACGGTCAGGACTGGCCTCGTCTCGCACACACCATGGTGGGCACTAAAAGGCTGGACAATCTACAGGAATGCGTCGGGACGATCCTGCGCGACGAGGTTCCCGGCGATCTGATCGAAACTGGCGTCTGGCGGGGCGGTTCGTGCATCCTGATGCGAGGAATACTGGCGGCCCACGGAGTCGAGGACCGCAGGGTATGGGTTGCGGACTCGTTCTCGGGGCTGCCCAGGCCCGATCCCACGCGTTATCCCGCCGACGCCGATGATCGGCATCACACGGTGACCGAGCTCGCCGTCTCGCTGGCGGAGGTCAAGGACAACTTCCGCCGGTACGGGCTGCTCGACGACCAGGTGAAGTTCCTCCCCGGCTGGTTCTCCGAAACGCTGCCGGGCGCGCCGATCGAAAGGCTCGCGCTCATGCGCCTGGACGGCGACATGTACTCAAGCACGATCGAGGCCCTGACCGCGCTCTATCCCAGATTGTCGGACGGCGGCTTCTGCATCATCGACGATTTCGGTGCGGTCGAGGGCTGCCGGCGCGCGGTCGAGGACTTCCGGGCGGCCGAGGGAATCAACGCCCCGCTCGTGCGGATCGACGCCTGCGGCGCCTACTGGCGGCGGTAGCCCCGGGTCGCTCGGCGGGTCACGCCGCCCAGCTCGGCAGCGGTCGAGCCAGGAACACCGCCTGCCAGCACAGCAGGTTCGGCCGCCGCCGGGCGGCCCACTGGTCGAGCCGTCCGGTCACGCCCGAGGACAGCACGTTGCGCAGGCGCCACCAGGGAAGCCCGCCGTCGGGCAACGTCGAAACCACGTCGAGGCCGCTGTCGCGGACCAGCCGGAGAGCGGAGTCGAACGTGAAGAACCGCAGGTGGGTGGCGTCCATCACCCCGGTCTGCGTGTATTCGAACCGGCCACGGATGAACTTGGCCCGCTGGCTGTAGTGCAGGACGTTGGGCAGGGCCACCGCCACGAGCCCGTCCTCGGCGACGACCCGCCGAGCCTCCGCCAGCAGCCGGGCGGGATCGGCGAGGTGCTCCAGGACGTGTGACAGCAGCACGAGATCATAAGAACCGTCAGTGGCGAAAGGGAGACCATCGGTAAGGTCGCGCAGGTACACGGCTTCGCAGACCTCCTCCGCCACCTTGAGTTCGGCCGGATCGTGGGTGACCCCGGTGACGCTCCACCCACGGCCGGTCAGCAACCGCGCATTGTCACCAGCGCCGCAGCCGCAGTCGAGTGCGCTACCGGGCTCCCGGCGGATCAGGTCGAGCAGGATCTTGTTGCCGGCGTTGCGGTATCGCAAATCAGTGGCCATCAGACTGTTCCCCTACATGCGGTGACGATGGACGATGCAAGCTCGCTACTATACGCAATATATCGCGTACTCCAAGTAACAGAAAGAGAGTGTCATCGCATGCCACACGCACTGATCACCGGTATCACCGGTCAGGACGGGCTGTACCTGGGCGAGCTACTGATCAACAAGGGCTACGAGGTCTTCGGGCTCGTCCGCGGCCAGTCGAATCCGAAGGTCGCCATGGTCGAGAAGACGCTGCCAGGGGTCCAGCTGCTGGAGGGCGACCTGACCGACCTGCCGTCCCTCATCGGCGCGGTCGAGATCGCCCAGCCCGACGAGGTCTACAACCTGGGCGCGATCTCCTTCGTCGGCCTGTCCTGGCGGCAGGCGGAGCTGACCGGCGAGACGACCGGCATCGGCGTCCTGCGGATGCTCGAGGCGATCCGGATAGTCGCCTCGGACGAGATGGGAGGCATCCGCTTCTACCAGGCGTCAAGCTCGGAGATGTTCGGCAAGGTGCGCGAGACCCCGCAGCGTGAGACCACTCCCTTCCACCCACGCTCCCCGTACGGGGTCGCGAAGACCTTCGGCCACTACATCACCGTCAACTACCGCGAGTCCTACGGCGCCCACGCCGTGTCCGGCATCCTGTTCAACCACGAGAGCCCGCGACGGGGTGTGGAGTTCGTGACCAGAAAGATCAGCCGAGGGGTCGCACGGATCGCGCTCGGAGCACAGGAGAAGATCGCGCTGGGTAATCTCGAGGCGCGGCGCGACTGGGGGTTCGCCGGCGACTACGTCGACGCCATGTGGCGGATGCTCCAGCGTGACACCGCCGATGACTACGTCGTCGCCACCGGGGAGACGCACTCGGTCCGCGAGCTGCTCGACACCGCGTTCAGCCATGTCGGGATAGACGACTGGAGCCCGTACATCGTCCAGGACCCGCGCTTCCTGCGGCCCGCCGAGGTCGACGTGCTCGTAGGCGACGCCTCCAAGGCACGGGATCTGCTCGGCTGGCGACCGGCGGTCGACTTCCGCACCCTTGTCGAGATGATGGTGGACGCCGACCTTACCGCCGTGCGCAGCGATCTCGACCGTGAGGACGCCACCCTGCGCGGCGACGCCGCGCAGCGGGCCTGAACAACATCAGATCACGGTGGGCCCGACCCAGCCTGCCATGGCGCTGGGACGGCCCGTCCCGGCCGGGGACGGCCCATCCCGGCCGAGGAGGATCCGGCAGGTCTGCTCGGCGTAGGCGTCAGGATCGGTCACCGTCCGCGCCCATTCACGCGCACGCCCGCCGGCCTCGGCAAGGCGTGAGCGGTCGGAGAGCAGCTGCAGCACCAGCTCGGCGAGGGCCGGAGCGGATTCGTCCGTCGGTGACCAGCCGGTCACCCCGGCGACATAGGCGTCGGAGGAGCCACCGGAAAACGGCGCGACGACCGGGCAGCCGGCGAGCTGCGCCTCCACCAGCACGATGCCGAAACCCTCCCCGCTGCTGGGGGGCCGCACTCTGGTCCGGGTGCACAGCGCGAACAGGTCGGCGGTGCAGTAGAGCTGCGCCAGCTGTGCGTCGGACGGCGACACGTGCAGCTCGGCGTCCGCCTGGGCGAGCAACTCGACGAGGTCGGAGGGGGCTGGGCCCTGACCCGCCACGACCAGACGCACCGCACCGATGCGCTCACGTACCTGTCGGGTCGCCTCGACAAGCTCCGCCACGCCCTTGCCCCGCCAATCCGGCAACCGGCAGACGGTGAGCAGCACCGGAACGCGGTCCGCCCCGGCCGGACGCGGCGTGCTCAGCAGGGCCTGGCGCCAGACGGGGTCGATGCCGGGCGGCAGGACCGCCGGGATACCCAGGGACACCATGGCACCCGCGCTGAAACTGCTGATCGTCAGGGGGCGGGCCCGGGAAAGCCGGGTGAGCAGTGTCCGGCGCAGCGGTCGGGTACCCCAGATGTCGGTGCCGTAGAACGCGACGAACGAGCGCGGCGGCCTGGCCGCCGCCGTGACCGCCGCCGCCACCGGGATGAGGCCGGGATGCCCCACCAGCAGGCAGCGGATCGGCGAATGCCGCCGCGCGGCGACCAGGGCGCGAGCGGCAAAGGCGGCCTTCGCGGCGAGCGTGGGACGGCGTCCGGGAGAAAGCAGGTCCACCCTGCGTACCTGTGCGCCCGACCCGTCGAGGGCCTGTTCAAGCGTGGCGAGATAGCGCTCGATGCCGCCACCGAGTCCCAGCGACGGTGCGAGCAGCAGCACGTCACCGGTCCGGCCGGTCTGCCGTGCGTGACGGCCATGACGTATGGAGTTCTTCATGTCACATATTGTGCTCGAGAAACGCTCGGAACCAGCGGCATCAACGCGCCGGTCCTGAGCGCGCACAGTGTCGCCATCCCGCGCACGGCCGAAGCACCCCAGGAACCTCGGACTCCGACAGGAGCCCCGAGCACAAAAGGAACATGATCACACTGCCTTTGGCCCGCCGGGTCGCCATGGCGGGAACGCACCGGCGCGAGGCACGCCGAAATCCCGACTGCTAGACACGAAAAGTTACTGAACTGCTACTCTAAGTTTCCAACCGGCCCCCGAGCGCGCGAAAAGAACATGATCGCGTCACCTTTGGCCCGCTGGTCACCCGGAGACGACCTCAGGCCCGCTGGATTCACACCAGGGTGGCACCCCCACGTGCGGGAGAACCTATGAACCGTAGGAACATCTACGAGAATCGTCGTTGGATCGGCGAGCCGCGTCCGAGCGGCTCCGATGACGAACAGGCGATCCGATGATCGGGTCGAGGCACTCCGCGGCAACGATGCTCTCCCTGCGATCCGCGGCGGAGCGCGCGTCCCACCGGGTCGTGCTGCGCCGCAGGCTGCCCGCGCCCTTCGACCAGACCCGGATCTATGTTTCCTCCGAGGCCGGGCTGAAGTTCCTGCGCCCGCGCCTGACCGGTGTCGACCCCGTCCTGCTCGGCCTGGTCGGCGAAGTGGTCCGGGCAGGCAGCACGGTATGGGACATCGGAGCCAACACCGGTCTGTTCACCTTCGCTGCCGCGGCGACGGCCGGCCCCGGTGGAACGGTGCTCGCCGTCGAACCCGACACGATCATGGTCAACCTGCTGCGACGGTCGAGCACGTTGCCCGGGCGACGTGCTCGTATAGACGTCTTGCCGGTGGCGGCCGCGGCCGATCCTGGTGTGAGCAGGTTCTGCATCGCGGCACGCAACCGGGCCACCAACCACATCGAGGGATTCGGTGGTGACCAGACCGGCGGCGTACGCGCTGTCCAGGTCGTGCCGACGGTCACCCTCGACTCGCTCCTCGACCACTTCCCCGCACCCGACGTGTTGAAGGTCGATGTCGAGGGGGCCGAGCGGCTGGTCCTCGAAGGCGGGCCCCGGCTGCTGAGTGAGACCCGGCCGGCTGTCATCTGCGAGGTTGCCCCGGCCAATGCCGGTCCGGTGACACAGATCTTCACCGAGCACGGTTACCAGATCTTTGACGCCTCCCATCCCGCCGGCACGCGCCGGCCCGTCGACTCCGCTGCCTGGTCCACGCTCGCACTCGCCGCGGAGAGGTAGCTGTGATCACCAGAGAATGCCCGTTCTGCGGCGCTTCCGGCGCCCGTTACTACGGCAACCGGGACACGGCGGTCTGGGCGGCGTGCCGAGCCTGCCGATCGATCTTCCGTGACATCTCCGCAACCGACTTCGAAGATCTCCACAAACAGGCGGAAGACGGTACGACCCTGATTCCCCGCGCAGTCGGGGCGTCGGGCGACCAGCCGCATACCGACGCCTGGCAGACGCTCGGCCTGGCCGGATCGACTGTCCTGGAAATCGGGCCGGGCTCCGGGCATCTGCTGGCCGCCGCACGGGACGCCGGCCGGCAGGTGTGGGGCGTGGAGACAAACCCGGCGCACCGCGCCCACATCGCGTCCGCCTGGGGAATCCGCACCGTCCACCCGGCGCTGTCGGATCTCCCGCCCGGCCGGACCTTCGACGCGATCGTCGCGATCAACGTCCTGGAACACGTCCACGACATCCGGGGATTCCTGCGGGCGCTGCGAACACGCCTGGCGCCGGACGGCGAAATCTTCATCTCGACGTCGAACTCATCCTGCATCGTGCCCGGCGTCGTAGGCCCGTGGTGGTCGATGTTCAAGGAGGTGGACCATGTGGCCTTCCCGTCGGCCGCGGGCATGTCGGCCGTCGCCGCCGCCGCGGGCCTGGCAGTCGGTCGGGTGTGGACGGGCGAGCTCCCGCTGGAGACGCCGATCGGATTGGCGGTGGCCGTGCGCGACTACTTCCGGTGCAGGCGGTCCGAGGCAGGCCGGCGGGACGCCGCACCTGGCCGCCCACCGGCTGCCGGAGCGCCTGCCATCCGAGCCGCCCATGAAGCCGCGGACCGCAGGACGAACGGACGGGCGCACCGCTTCAGGCCCGGCTGGGAGCCCAGCGCCCGGCTGATGGCCCGGCTCGGGCGGGCCGCCTCCATCAAGGCCGTTCTCACCCATCAAACCCCTGAGCCCGGCCTGCGCGGTTGAGTCCATGCCTGCCGGTGATGCGACGCGCACGGTCCAGTCCTCGCATTATGTAGCAGAATCACTACCCTGAGCGTAGATACACCACCGTCGGCTATCTACCGACCATCCGTTCAAGGACCGGTAGGCGCGATATCCGACCACCCCGGCCGTGGCGGCATCGCGACCACGGCCAGCTCTCCTACCGAGAAGGCCGGAAAGCCGGTAATGCCTAAAAACATCGCCTTTCAGTACCGGGTGGCAGTCACGCGGACGCAGACGGCGTCATATCCGGACATCGCACCCTTCTCTCCGGACACGGCATATCCCGAGTACGCGCACGGGCACCTCGGCCCGGCGACGAACCAGGTGTATTCCGGCGTCCGCCGGGTCCTGGCGCTGGCCGGGATGGACGCGGCGCATGTGGACACGGCCCGCTGGAATCCGCTGGGTGACTTCGTCCCACCGGGCGGGACGGTCGTCCTCAAACCCAACCTGGTGCGCGAACGTCACCCGCGAGATCCGCAGGGTTGGCGGTACGTGCTCACACACGGCTCCGTGGTGCGCGCCGTCGCCGACTACGCGTTCGCCGCGGTCGGGACCGCGGGCCGGGTGGTGGTCGCCGACGCACCGCAGACCGACTCGTCGTTCTCCGCGATCGTGGGTGTGCTCGGCCTGGACGAGCTGCGCCGTTTCTACCAGGAACGCGGGCTGCGCCTCGATCTGATCGACCTCCGCCAGGAGGAATGGACCACGGTCGACGACGTCGTCGTGGCCCGGCGCCGCCTGGCAGGTGATCCCGGTGGCGCGATCGCCTTCGACCTCGCGACGGCCAGCGAGTTCGTCGGCCACAGCGGAGCGGGCCGTTACTACGGCGCAGACTACGACAGCCGGGTGGTGAACTCCCACCACATCGGGGGCCGGCACGAGTACCTGCTGTCCGGTACGGCCCTACGCGCCGATCTCGTGGTGAACCTTCCCAAGCTGAAAAGCCACAAGAAGGCCGGGATCACACTCGGTCTGAAGAACCTGGTCGGGATCAACGCAGACAAGAACTGGTTACCGCACCACACCGAGGGCCGGCCCGACACCGGCGGCGACGAGCATCCCAGCCGCAGCTCCCGGCACTCCCTCGAGCGGGCTGTGGCCACCCGGCTGCGTCGGGCGGCGGCGCTGTCCCCTCGCCTGGGCGGACGCGTGCTGCGGGTGGCTCGCCACCAGGGCAGCCAACTGTTCGGCGACGGTGACACCGTGGTACGCAGCGGTAACTGGTGGGGTAACGACACGGTATGGCGCATGTGCCTCGACCTTAACAAGATCCTGGAATACGGCCGGCCGGACGGCACCGTGGCCGAAACCCCCGACCCGAACCGGCGGCACATCGTCATCGTGGACGGGGTGATCGCGGGGCAGCGCAACGGCCCCATGAACCCCGACCCGCTGCCCGCCCGGTTGCTGGCCTGCGGGACCACGCCGGCCGCGGTCGACGCGGCCGTCACGTACCTGTTCGGTTTCGACCCCGAGCGGGTGCCGGTGGTCCACCAGGCGTTCGCGTGCCGGAGCCTGCCGCTGGCCCACGGCGACTGGCGCGACATCGAGATCGTCTCCGACCACGACCCATGGCGCGGCGGCCTCGGATCGCTGCCGGTCGAGGCGGTCCTGCGGGCCGAGGCGCACTTCGCCTGGCATGGGCACGTCGAACACGAGCCACCTCCGGCGGTCCCTCGATGACCCGGGCGAGGACGACCTCAAGGACGACCTCGGCGAAGGCGGGCTCGGTGTTCGGGTCACGGGCTGCCGCCGCGGCGTTCGGCGCCGCCTATGCCAGCCCACTGGTGCAGGGCCACCTGCGCACACTCGCCCGGCTGGAGTCGGCCGACGCGGCCGAGGTCCGCGAGTGGCAGCTGTCCCGGATGGCCCGGTTCCACCGGCAATGGGGCCGGCCGGTGCCGTATTACCAGGCGCATCCGGAATACCTCCAGGGCCCGCTCGACGATCTTCCGGTGCTGGGCAAGGAAACCGTTCGCGGCCTTGCCGGCTCCTTCACCAATCCACGGGTGCCCGCACGGCGCGTCACCACCGGTGGCACCGGCGGGCGGCCGCTGGACCTGAGGATCTCCTACGCGTCGTTCTTCACCGAATGGGCCCACATCGCCCACGTGTGGGGACGGGCGGGAGTACGGCCGACCGACCCGAAAATCACCTTTCGGGGGGGCAGCCTCGGGGAGGGCTTCGCCGGCCGTCCCATCCTGTTCCAGCCTACTTACAACCATTTCCTGGTGTCCCCGTTCCACCTGTCGGACCGGACCTTCGAGGATCTCCTGGACCGGCTCGATGAATTCCGGCCGATGGCCGTCTGGGGATACCCGTCTGCTGTCACGCCGTTCGCGCGCTGGGTGGCGCGGACCGGACCGCATCGCGCGTTGAATCGCATTCGTGCGGTTCTGCTCGCCAGCGAAGGCGCCTTCGACTGGCAGCTGACGCTTTTCCGGGACGTCTTCGCCGCGCCGGTGGTCCGCTGGTACGGGCAGAGCGAGAAGGTGGTGTTCGCGGGTGAATGCCCCCGCCGCACCGGCGCCTACCACGTGGCACCCACCTACGGCCTCACCGAGATCGTCGACGGGCGGATCGTCGGCACCGGCATGACGAACGCCGCCATGCCCCTGGTGCGCTACGACACCGAGGACGCGGGCACCCTCCTGCCCCCGGGTCCGCATGACGCCCGCTGCGTATGCGGTTCGTCGTTCCCGGTGCTGACCGACGTTCGCGGCCGCTGGGACCAGTCCCTGGTCTACGGGACGGATGACGAACCCATTTCCACCGCGGCCCTGAACTTCCATGACAGCTCCTTCGCCGTCTTCGACAGGTTCCAGTTCCGGCAGGAAAGGCGCGGCGAGGTGGAGCTGCGGGTGGCCGCCGCCCGGCGGCCGGAGACCAGCGACCTGACCCGGGCCCGCCGCCTCCTGCAGGAACGGGTGGGCGACCGCCTGCGGGTGTCCGTGACCGTCGTCCCCCCGGACACGCTCCTGAGCATCCGGGGAAAGGGCGTGACGGTGGACCAACACTATCGACCGGCCCGGACGCAGGAGCGTCCCGGTATGCCCTGACCACCAAGTCTCAAGCCATCGGCAGTTTTCCGGACCGACCGAGGAGAGAAGTGCGACGAACATGGACGTTATGCACGGATCCGAAACCATGGAGGCGACGATGACAGCGGCGAAGGAGCGCACCGTCCTCGTCGACTGTGCGGGTGCACGGATGGGCGGCGCACGGCGGCTGCTTCTCGAGCTCGACGGCTATCTCGCGGACAACCATCGCCCGGACGTCCGCATCATCGGTCGCGACCAACCGGTCAACCCGACCTGGCTGATCCAGCGCGAGCGGCCGTGGAAACACAGCCGGGTGGTCTCCCTCAACAACGTCGGGTTCGTGGTGACGCCCGCCCGACGATGGCTGCTGCTCCACCAACCACAGCACTTTCTGGATCCCGAAGAGATCAGGAATCTCGGGAACCGCATCGATCGGGAGATCCCGTGGCAGGCCAAGGTGGTACGCCAGGCCGCCCGCCGATCGGACGTGATCGTGGTACCGACCACCGGAATGGCGCAGCGGGTCGCCATGGCCGCCCCGGATCTCTCGTCGCGCATTTCGGTACGGCCGAACCCGCTGTCGATGGAGCCCGAGCCGGTCTCCGATCGAAAACCGGGCGTCTTCCTGTGTCCTGTGCTTTTTGCCAGATGGAAGCGGATGGGCGACATCCTCCGGGTCATCGACGATGCGGTGGGGATCGTCCGGCGCAAACACGGAACACCAGTCGAAGTGCTGGTCACCGCGACTCCCCAGGAGGCTCATACGGAGGGGGTGGGCGACGCGCGTCACCTACGTTTCATCGGCCGGATCACGCATGCCGATGTGACAAGGTACCGAAGGACGTCGTGGGCGACCATCTACCCCACCCGTATCGAATCGTTCGGCTACCCGCTGGCGGAGGCACGGCTCGCGGCACAGCCGGTTGTCGCCCATGACACGCCACACAACCGGGAGGTCGCCGGCGGCGCTCTGGTGCCATTCACCCGGGAGAATCCGGAAGAAGTCGCCGACGCGATCCGGCGTGCGTTGGAGACTCAGGTGCCGCAGGAACACGACAACCCGTTCGACCGTGACCGTTACTTCAACTGGATGCTGGGTGAAGCAGAGGTGACACCATGATGTTCCGATCCGCATCGGCCCGGCCGGCACAGCTGTCGTTCCCGTACGCAGCCCCCTCCACAGCCGGTGTCGAGCTGTCGCCGCCACCGGGGTCCGTATCGGTCACCGCAATCATCTTGGCACGTGACGAACACCGGGACATCGCCCGGGCAGTCCGGTCGGTCGGGTGGTGCAGACAGGTGGTGGTTGTCGACTCCGGCTCCACCGACGGGACACCCGACATCGCCCGGGCGCTGGGCGCCACGGTATGGGAGGAACCATGGCGCGGCTTTGCCGGCCAGCGCGAGTGGGCAATGCGCCATCCCGACATCGAGCACGACTGGGTGTACTTTCTCGACGCTGACGAGTGGGTTCCCGTCGAACTCGCGGCGGAGATCGCCAAACGGCTCGGGCGGGAGGAGTGTGCCGCCTACACCCACCGCCGCCGGTTCTTCTTCCTCGGACGATGGATAGCCCACTGCGGATGGTACACCAACAGCTGGCAGGCCCGGCTGCTCGACCGACGATTCGCATCGTTCGCCACCGCGGAGGAATTCAACGAACGCGCGTCGGTCAACGGCAGGATACTGACCCTCGAACATGACCTCATCGACCAGGACAGCAAGGGACTGGCCTCCTGGCTGCACAAGCACATCACCTACGCGGAGCTGGAGGCACGCCGCCGGAGCACCTCGGCCAAGCCGTTCCAGCAGCTTCGGCAGGCGCTCGTCAACAATCGGACGACAAGCACCAGACCGCTGTCGCGGGCCATCGCCCGGGACGTCGTCTTTCCCCTGGTGCCCTGCAAGACGCCGGCGATGTTCTTCTACATGTACGTGTTCAGAAGCGGCTGGCGGGACGGCTGGCAGGGGCTGGCATTCTGCCTGTACCGAGCCTGGCACGAGAAGACGATCAATCTTCTCAACACCTCCGTGGCAGCACCGCAGGAAGCTGTCTACCCGTTCGAGACGGTAGCTGTCAGAACGGCACCGCTGCCTTCACCGTCAGCCTCCCTTCGGGCCAGCTGAACCGGCCACGGTGAACCGGTTGAAACCAAGCTGAAGCCAGCCACGGTGAACCGGTTCACCGTGGCTGGCTACGGTGTCGGCGCGGATTCCGCCTGCGCGTCCCAGCTCGTACCCGCGGCATCCTTCTCGACCGGACCGCGACGACGCGCGGTGAGAACGTTGAGGATGCGCCGGTCGGCGATGGCGTCCGGGCCCGGTGTCCGCGGGCGGACCGGCGCAACATCGACGTCGACAAAGCCCGCGGCCCGCGCCAGGCGAAGGATACGCATCTGGTCAGCGCCGCCGGCACGGGCCGGACCGTTGTCCTCGCGGAACACGTTCGCGTGAAACGCGTCCGTGCGGAATGCGCCGGTCCCGGCGCGCTCGCGTCCGCCCGCGGTGTCCGGTTCGCCGGCACCGGCATACACGAGGAGGGCTCCGCCGGGGCGCAGCGCGCGGCAGACGGTTTCCAGCGCCCCGCGCAACAGATCATCGGACAGATCCTGGGTGAGCGTGAAGGAGTACGCGAAGTCCACGGTCCGCCCCGCACGATTGAACTCCTCCGGAGTCATGTATTCGATGTCCGGGTCGGAGCTGATCGCACGAGCGCAGGCGAGAGCGCCCCGTGAGATGTCCACCGCGGTGACCGCGTCCACATGGCGGACAACCTCCCTGGTCGCGAAACCCGGTCCGCAGCCGAGTTCCAGCACGGTCATGTCTACCGTGAGGGACGGGACGAGCAGATCCCGGACGAGTCCATCCCAGGGGATGTCGGCCCGACCCGCCCCACTGCCCCGATCGGCCGCGCGGGCGTACCGGGAATCGAGCGAAATCAGCCACGACGCCACTCGTCGGCGTTTGCCCGACGGGGTGGCGTCAAGCAGCGCCGGAACCCATCGGGCATCCAGGACTCGGCGTTCCCGAAATTTTTCGGTGATCGACCGGACCTCCGGGCGGACCGTACCCATGTCACTCCTTCTCCTTCTCCTCGTCCGTGGATCTTGCAAACCAAGGCGTGGCGAAACAACCCGGCAGCATCCCTCGTACGGCCCGGACGACCGCCGTCGAAGGTCGGCCGGGACATGCGGCCGACCTCTGCTGGAAGCGTTCGCATCAATGTTTCCGATTTTAACGGCACAAGAGCCCGGACAACTACCCTGCCACCATCGATGGGCGTGTCGGAAACCTTGAGATCAATCGATTCTCGCTACCATACATCGCATTCAGCTCCCCTTGGGAGCCGGCCGCAATCACAGCAATCGGAGACATCCGTGTCACATCGGACAGAGACAAAGGTGACCATCGCCACCGGATTCAGCAAGGACAACAGCCTCAACTTCATTCGC
The DNA here is from genome assembly GCF_900634745.1 of Protofrankia symbiont of Coriaria ruscifolia. Classification (NCBI taxonomy): domain Bacteria; kingdom Bacillati; phylum Actinomycetota; class Actinomycetes; order Frankiales; family Frankiaceae; genus Protofrankia; species Protofrankia symbiont of Coriaria ruscifolia. Next base: position 2,446 of record NZ_CAAAFR010000053.1, on the reverse strand, counting down.
CTGGTGTTCGCCCTCACCGTCGTCATCGTTCACGCCTGGGCCCTCGGTGGATTCGGCCAGATCCACATCGGCAACTACGATCCGGCCAGCGTCGCCGTGGACGGATTTTTCGTCATCAGCGGCTTCCTGATCACCCGGAGTCGACTGGGCGTGAGAACCACGTCCCGCTTCCTGTGGCACCGCGCCCTGCGCATCCTGCCGGGGTTCTGGGCGAGCCTGATAGCTGTGGCGTTCCTCTGCGCGCCGCTGGCCTGGCGATACGAACGAGGCTCGTTCGACGGCTACCTGGCCGCCCGTCCACATGGGCCGATACAGTACGTGATCGCTAATTCTCTGCTGAAGGTGCGCTTCTACGATATTTCCGGTACACCGTCCGGAATACCCTTCCCACCGGCGAACTCGGCTATTTCGATCGGCTGGAACAACTCCATGTGGACGCTTTACTGGGATGCCCTGTGCTACCTCGGCATCGCTGTTCTGGCGTTGCTCGGCATCATCCAGCGGCGGCGCGCGCTCGTCGCGGCGATCACCGCCTGCCTGTGGGCCGTACTAGTGCTGCACTGGCTGGCACCAGGTTTCACCCCAGGGCCTCTTGGCAGCATTTTCGCAGGCGGTGTGGAGCGATTCGTCCTGATGTTCCTCGCCGGCTCCGTCCTCTACCTCTACGCCGACCGTATCCCGCTTTCAGGAATGCTCGCCGCCGGCTGCACCGTCATTCTGATCGTCTCGATGTTCCTGAGTGATCCGCATATACTGCTGAATCTTCCCCTTGCCTACCTGTGTATCTGGCTCGGCATCCGCCTGCCGCTGCACCGGGTCGGCGCGGAACACGATTTCTCGTATGGCCTGTATATCTACTCGTTTCCCATCCAACAGCTCGCGGCGGTGTACAAGGTACAGCAACACGGCATCGCGGCATACTTCGTGCTCTGCCTGTCCGTGACCGCCGCCGCGGCGGTACTGAGCTGGTTCTGCATCGAACGCCCGGCCCTGCGGCTGAAAAGCTGGACCCCCCGCCCGGCGGAGACCATCCGCATACTACAGCGGCTTCGCCTGCCCAGACCCGAAGAACCACTTTCCCCCGGCGCCCGAGCGGAGGAATCATGAGCAACCGCACCAAGCCGGGCCCGCGCCCGTCGACACGCTCGCACCGGCCGCGGAAACCCGCGATCAGGACCGCCTTCGGCCCCGACAACAGTCTGAATTTCCTACGCCTGGTTTTCGCGGCCCTCGTCATGATCGCCCATGGATGGGCGCTGGGGCAGTTCGGCCTGTTCCGACTCGGGCGTTACGAAGTGAGTGCTCTCGCCGTCGACTCGTTCTTTGTCATCAGCGGATTCCTCGTGACCCGCAGCAACGTGCGGGTGGGGACGACCGCCCGTTTCCTGTGGCACCGCTTCCTGCGGATCTACCCGGCCTTCTGGGTCTGTCTCGTCGTCGTCGCCGGATTCTTCGCGCCACTGGGCTGGCTGCACGCCCACGGGTCGCTCGACGGCTTCCTGGACGCAAACCACGGACCGGTCCAGTACATCGTCCGGAACAGCACGCTGCACATGCAGTTCTACGACGTCTCGGGAACCCCGGCCGGAAACGCTCCGGGCACGGCGCCCGCCACAGGTCCGGCTTCCTGGAACGGTGCGCTCTGGTCGTTGTGGTGGGAGTTCCTCTGCTACCTCGGCGTGGCCATCCTGGGAGCGATCGGCGTACTGCGACGGCGACGGGTGGTCGTCGCCGTGCTGACCGCCGTCATGTGGTTCGCGGTGGTCGTGCATCACCTCACGCCTGACGTCGCCGGCACTCTTCTCGGGAGCCCCTTCGCCGAGGGAGCACTCCGGCTGGGCCCGTTGTTCCTCTGCGGGTCCCTGCTGTTTCTCTACGGGGACCGGGTGCCGGTGTCGGGCCGGCTCGCGGCGGCGGCGGCCATCGCCGTGACAGGTTCGATGTTCCTGAGCGAACCGCACCTGATCCTGGCCCCGCCGCTGGCCTATCTGTGCCTGTGGCTGGGAATCCGGCTCCCGTTCCACCGGATCGGGGCAAAGAACGACCTCTCCTACGGCCTGTACATATACTCCTCCCCGGTGCAGCACCTCCTGGCGCTCCACGGGTTGCACCGGCACGGCGTACTGGTGTATTTTTCGGCGTTCACGGTGGGATCGGCCGCCCTCGCCGCGGGCAGCTGGTTCGCGGTCGAGAAACATGTACTGAAGCTGAAGCACTGGACTCCCGGAAGGCTGAAGACGGAACGACCGTTCTTCTGGCCCACCCAGGCCACTCGGCGGCGCGTCGCACCCCGGGTGGCATTCCCGCGCCAGGAGGACAGGCTTGAGACACCCGCCCGCGGCACCCTCCCGGAAGCCGGGACCATCGAGCATCCCGGCGCGACCGGGACATGATGCCGGACACGCGGCAACGCTAGCAGGTAAACATTCAGTCGCCGTTCGGGGAG